>DATFPS010000083.1:0-2852 GCA_035264705.1 Nitrososphaeraceae archaeon
GCGTTAAAGAACCTTCGAGAAATGGGATTTATTAGTGCAGAAGAAAGGGAAGGTAAAACTATAGTCTATAGTCTTACACAGAGAGGGAAAAATGCACTTACAATTGCCAAACGAAGGTTTATAAAAACTTTTCTTGGAGTATTCCCTTAAAATGGCATTCAAAGGATATTGAAACTATGAATATCAAGAATATGAAGCTATTTATGATTATGTGTTATAAATATGACTTTTATCCTGAGTGGATAGATTGAACATATCCAAAATTTCACGGCACATGAATCGAACAGGATCAGTTAGTTAGTAAGAATTTGTCTTGACTGGTATAAGCTTTATTAAATCCTTATCAAATCAGTGATTAATGAATTATCAAAAACTGTATGTAGATATTATGAATATTGACTCAAAAATTAGGTTAGTTACTATTTGTGATATCAATGGCAAAGTAATGTTCTCTGATCACCGTCAGGGTGTAAAGAATTTGCTTAGCCCAGAGGAAAGCAAAGAATCACTTGAACTGGCAATTAATTCATGGAAAACACGCAGCAAACTTGCACCAAAGATTGGAAAAGGAAAATATGTGTTAGCAGAATATGAAAATATTAAACGCATCACTATGCCATTTGGAGATAATCATCTTCTCTATGTAACCACAGAACCAGAAGCTGATCATTCACATATAATCAATAGGATTCGTAGCATAGAGTCGGGGTTACGGTAAGTCATTACAGCGATCAGAGATCTTCTATAGTAGTAAAATACTGTATTGCACAATTCACTCCCTCTGTCATTTTTGTTTTGTATATTTGGATTTACCTTGCCTATATAATAAGCAGAAAGAACTCAGGCATGAGTTATAAAATCGTTTGCTAAAGCAATTTTACTTGATATATGAAAATCATAGATGTGAGAAAGAAGTTACTTTAATAACAAAACCAACAAGTTTTAATACAATTACAAACTGGCTAGACACAGATATATAAGTTGTGTTAAAAAGGAGGGAGGCAAGCCTAACTATTCAGTTAATAAATCGGACACATAATAGAACTAATTCAAAGAATTCTGTCTTTCCTATCATAAGCTTCCCTGGCAACATTTATTGCTCCTTTTCTTAATAGCATAGCTCTATATACTATATGTTTTGCCATTTCAATAGCTATTTTTCTAGGATTTTGTGCTTCATGATATTCGCTTTTATCCTTCTGTACGATAGCCTCTGCAAGGACTTGTTTTATATTCTTAGTTATTTTATAACTTATAAGATCAAATGCTTCCTTCTCTGTCCTTCCTTGATATTCAACAAAGGATCCTATGACACCTCCCGCATTAGCAAGGAAGTCAGGTATAATCCAAACACCATTTTTGTTAAGATATTCATCAGCACTAGGTAATGTAGGAATATTTGCGGCCTCTACAATAATTCTTATACCGTGCTCAAGCAGTTTTGGTGCTGTCTTGTCATTTATAACTCTGCCCATGGCTGCTGGAATAAAAATATCTGAATTAACTTCAAATATTTCATCCTTATCTCGGATATTATAATGATAATGGTAAGAAGAACTCTTTTTGTTATTGTTGTTGTTTCCTTGTTGTTGGCTTTTACTACCAAGATCTGAAAGTTTCGTTCTTCCCCGCATGTCTGTCATCAATCGAGGAATATTCAATCCATCTTTATCGTAGATAAACCCTGAAACATCACTTACACCAACTATCTTAATCCCAACCAATTCGTCTAAGAATCTGGCTGTAAATGAGCCAACATTTCCAAATCCTTGAATAGTGACTCTCATCTCATTATCTCTCTGTTCCTTTTTTGAGGAGGAAGTGCTATTGTCAGCAGTAGAGTTTTTTGGATCTTGTAAAAGTTCAAGAGCTGCTTTCAAAGCAACACTTACTCCATAACCAGTAGTACCTAATTCATGTGGTATTCCACCGACTTCTGCGGGCTTTCCAGTACAAGCTCGCATGTCACCTATCTCGTGAGCAAATACTGCCATATCAAGCTCGGTAGTTCCAACGTCAGTTGCAGCAATATACTGTGATGGACAATAAGATCTAATCATCTTAGCAAAAGACTTCATCCAAGCTACTCTATCGACCTTATTGGGATCAGCTATTATGCCTCCTTTTGCACCACCAAATGGAAGACCAGCAGCAGCACATTTCCATGTCATGGTTCGAGCAAGCCTGAAGACTTCTAGCGGTGTGACACTTTCAGCAAATCTTATTCCTCCCTTTCCCGGTCCTGTGGCTGTGTTATCAATCACTAAAACTCCTTTCATTCCTGTATCAGGGTCATAGACTTGCAAAACCTTTTCAGGACCCCATTCATCCATCTCTTCCCATGCAGAAGAAGGTGATCGCATGATAGTTGATGAGAAGTCATTGTTATTCATATAACTATCAATGTGTATAATTAATTATTATTATTATTCAAACAAATACGAAAGAGCCAATAGCAGAAATATCAATTGGTTGTAGCTGACAAAAATGTCATTTATATATATACATACGTTCTGATCCATGTGTTTCATCTCTAAGAGATAATAATAAAAAATGAGTTTAGAAAGTATATAGTATCGTATCTCGTAAAAAATTCTGTGACCTCTGGTAAATATTTTAACAAAGGTGTAAAGGCATTAGATTCCCCTCACATAGGCCATGTTATAAGAGAAACTGATGACAAAATTGTAGTATTTGGAGGTGGAGACGATAGATATGATATACCAAAGTCAGATATTCAGCAGGTTGGTGGAAATGTTCTCATTGGTCTTCCTCTGTATGAGATAGTAAAGAAGTACAAGGTAAGTCGTCAAGAACCTTTGCCAACAGGTAAGGCAACACAAGATCCATGG
>DATFPS010000084.1:0-4144 GCA_035264705.1 Nitrososphaeraceae archaeon
ATATCAAAGATAGAACTGAGAATTTTGATGATTATTTTCCATGTAATAAGAACAAATGTAAACTAAAGCATGTTGTAAACTGGTTTCACCTATTTGTTGATTATTATAATAAGGAGGTGATTCGCTTAAGTTAACGGAACCAATACAAAAGTTTTAACATCAAAACGATATTACAAAAATATGTGTGGAATACATCTTGAATACACGCAGAATGCAATTAGTAGTAGAGTGACATATGTCACTACAATGACAACATCAGTATTAAGATTGAGCAATTTGGCATCCATATCATCATCATCATCATCATCATCATCATCATCATCATCATCAGTTTGTGAATAGCGTCATAAGTAGCATCTTTATAGAAACATTAATTAAAATGTTGTAAAGTTCATAAACTTGTAAGACTGCCTGATTTTAGAGATGTCTGTTTCTATATACAGGATAACCCACGGCGAATTCTGCAATTTAATTACCAAAGTTCAGCGAGCGATAATTCCCGTAGGATCACTGGAACAACATGGAGAGCATCTACCTGTTTCTACTGATTCTTTAATTGCAGAAAATATCTCAAGATTAGTTGCAGAACAGATCCCATCTTTTGTCCTACCACCAATTTCATTTGGAGTATCTTATGAACATAGACCTATGTTTAACATTTCAGTGCACAACTCCACTCTATCGCGAATTCTATCTGATATTTGTTGTTCACTTGTCGAAAATGGTATGAAGAATATCGTGCTAATAAATGGTCACCATGGAAACTCAGGAGTCCTACAGTATATCGCCCAGAATTTGTATGGAAAAATACCTAACGACATTAGCATACATTCAATCAATTATTGGCAGTTGATGCAAAGTGAATTTGATCATGCAGGGGATGTTGAAACATCACTTGTATTAGCCATTGCTCCCGAATTGGTCAGAATGGACATGGCAAAAGCTAATTACAATAATCTCTCAAAATCAAAAGTAGCATATTCAAGTATGACAAATACTCCTGGCTCTTTTCCAAAGATAACTGGAAACGGAGTTTGGGGAGATCCAAGAAATGCCACCGCAACCAAAGGACATAAATTACTTGAGGAAATAGTTAGAAATCTTGTTCAGACTATACATGAACTAGAAACTAACTAACTAACAAACTATATGCATAGAAAAATTATTGCCATCTTACCAGCATCAACAATACACCAGATGCAAAGCAGATAACAAAAATAATATAATAATATATATATATATATTTGATTTTTTAGAAGGCTAATGTTCAAGCATATATCACAGATGATACTGAATTGAAGAATATGATAAAAAATTTATCTCCAATAAATAAAAGATAGGACTTGGTATGTTTTGGTGATGATGACTACTATTTCCCATCTTATTCAGAAAAAAGGATGGGATAAAAAACAACATGTCATCAATAATTAGTTGAAATTTTTGTACTCTTTTGCGTATGCGAGTGAAAAGGACTAGGTTCATGATTTTTTTGATATCTGACGGATGTTAAGTTAACAGAGCCATTGCAAATAGTGAAATTTTAATATATACCTATATTATGCCTTACATATAGGTAGATTAGCGTTGTCAGTAGACATGGCAGTAAAGGTTCTTGATGAGAGCCTCGGTAAGGTCGTTCTTATAAAATTGAAGGGAGGAAAGGTTATCAGGGGAAATCTTCATGGTTTTGATCAGCACATGAATTTGCTATTAGATGATTCTGTAGAATTTTTAGACGATGGTAATTCCAGTGACCTAGGCACAATTGTAGTACGCGGTGACAATGTTGTTATTATATCTCCACCACCTATGTAAAAGAGAGAGGGAATTAGCATGACCAAAGGCACTACTTCGATGGGTAAGTTCACTCGAAAGAAGACACATATTAGATGTAGAAGGTGCGGCCATAATGCATTTCATAAACGAGGGAAAGAATGCGCCAAATGTGGCTTTCCAGATTCTCGAATGAGAAAATATAACTGGATTAAACGGCAAGTAATCTAATTTTATTAACTAATATATTCTTAATATTATATCATCTTCTTCTTCTTATCGAATGGCTTGATTTTATATGGATCACTTTTCATTACATAAAAAGAAGCAATAAACGGAATGCTTAACTGTGTCTAGCATTAATATAAAAAAGAGAGTTGCCTTTGCTTGAAGCGTCATTTTTAATTGCGGCTTCTACATTAGCAGGAGCAATATCAGCAGCTGTAATCATTACTAGGGTCTCAAGAAGCAAGACTTCATCAAAGAAAAAACATGAACGTCTCATAAAGCCCTTTAGCACTGCTAAAACAGAACTTCAATCTTTACTATTTGAAAAAAGCTTGTTATCACAGTCGATCACTAGAGTTTACGAAGCATCATATGAGGGCAAAATTGACTCTATAGAACGTGACAGACTTTTACTAAAATATAAACAACAACTCGACTCATACGACAAAAAAATTGCAGATTTGCAGTCTGTGGTGGATATTACAGAACTTGTTGACATGCGTAATGGACTGGTATCACTGTTAGAAGGCAAAATAACAGCAATAGACCAGAAGATGAAGGAGATTTCCAATAAGTATGGTATATCTACATCAGATATCATCGATTCATCACCAAAAAATGATCAGCAAACAATTGTCGGCAAGCAGCCTGAGGGAGAGAAGAGAGAGCATGGTCAGACACCAAAAGAAAATGATGACAATCGACCCCAGCCGGACGTGGCAAATGAGAAAGCGATGACGGCAGCGTCAGTTACAGGAGATCAAAAAGATCAGAAGAAGCACAATGATAAAGAAAAGTTAAAAACAGAAGAAAAGACTATTGACGAGCTTCAAAAAGAAATTATGCATGCCCTTAGCCGGTTGGAGCAAGTGGATCCGGATCCTGATAATAGATATGAGAAGAATTATGAGCCATCTGTTGACAGAAAACGCGATGCTCTTAGTAGTTTTTAATATTATATATGTGATTTTTATTTTATGATTTTATGTATATATAACATATAGAGTATACTAATTATTTAATTGATAGTTTTTCATAAAAATAATAATTCTTTAGATAAAGATTAAAGGCCCGTTGTTTTCTTAGTTATTGGTTGTCATCATCGTCATCTTCATCATCTTATACTGCTCCTTCGCCGTCTTCGTCTTCTTCTCCTCATTATTCTTCTAATTCCGAATTCCCATCATTGATAAGTCAATCTATTGAACTTCTCGCAAAGGATGCGGTAGAACGATACGTAAAGAATAATCAGATTATCGGTTTGGGCAGCGGAAGTACTATAGCATTCCTTGTCAAGAAAATGGCAAGACTAAAAAATAAGAATACATTAAAATTTATTGTTACATCTCTCCAGATAAAAACAGAGGCTGAAAATAGTGGACTAGAAATAGTTGATGAAAATCAAATTCCAGAAATTGATATTGTTTTTGATGGTGCTGACCAGATTGATTCGCAATATAATATGATAAAGGGAGGCGGGGGGGCCTTACTTAAAGAAAAAATTCTGATTTCGGCAGCAAAGAAAGTAATTATTATAGCTGATTCAACGAAGTTTGTAGGAACATTTAACCGACCCGTCCCTCTTGAAGTTCATCCTTTCGCTCGGTCGGCAGTATCAAAAAAATTAAAAGAGATCAGTTCGCAAGTCCAGCTACGAATTTTGGAAAAAGGCTATCCTTTTATCACTGAAAATGGCAATATAATTTTTGACACCACGTTCACTTCCATAAGAGATGTCGCAAAGAAGGAGATTGAATTAAAAAGTATTCCAGGTGTGCTTGAAGTCGGTTTTTTTACAAGACGCGCAGATATTTATTACAAAGCAAAAAGTGACGGTAATTTTGAATCTGTCACATTTTAAGATATATTAGTAAAGGTAATACTATGCTGTATACATACTATTATTTTATTTTAACTCACTTATCGAGCTTTCCAATGCTTAGGCTAATTTATTATTATTATTATTATCATCATTATTATTATGCCTCACGACAGGCCTACAAACAAACTTTCCATGACCTAACAACTTGCTGTTAACGCTACCATTTTCCATGATAACTTCACCTCTTACCATTGTCAATACTGGCCATCCTTGGAGTGTCCATCCATCATAAATTGTATAATCAGAATAGGATTGTAATAG
>DATFPS010000085.1:0-5448 GCA_035264705.1 Nitrososphaeraceae archaeon
CTAACAACATCTTATTGATATGTTCTTGTATCGCTTCTGCTTTCTTTTCTTCCTCTTCATCATATTTCTCTTCTTTCTCATCATTCATTCTCTTCATTTTCTCCTCCTTCTAGATACAAGTGATGTCTAATGAATCGGATATTCACTCAGTATTTTCTTATTATGGAGTTTTAAAAAGCTTTGATAACTTTTGGTGTGTACTGGTAAAGACTTCATTTAACGCTTTTGGCATCGAGTACGTATCCAGAATAATAAAGAATCACATATAGAGATCATGAAGGTCTACATCGATTCCAAAATATAGCGAAGCTGCCTCTACACACTGTGCAAAATAATAGTTGCTGCTCTAGATCTGACTCTGATTGTAGCTTCTGCTCTTTTCAGAAGTAGTAATTTATCAGACTCGCCTATATTGGCATAATAAGAAATCGAAATATTCAAGATCCCCAGCATATCTTTGAAAGTATAAACTAATCTATAGATAATGGAATCATGGGGTGGTCTAAATTCTAAGGAGATTAGTAGAGGCTACTTTATAGATAATCCTGATCAGATTAAGAACCGCTAATCACTTTCAAGAATTATTACCGATTTACATTGGCTTGGAATGCACATAAAGTAATACTGATAGTTGTCCATTAAATATTCTTTTACAATTTCATAGATAAGCCTTATTATATCTCTAACTTTTGACTTTTCTTTAGAATGCAGATTATATGGTAATTGGTGCATGCCAGTATTAGCTTTTGTTATCAAATAATATTATTGAAAGAACAGACATACTGATTTTTAAGATACTCCTATTAACAGAAAGTCATGACAGATACAACTAAGCTAAAATATAGAGTTAACTACAACTACGCCATTTACAATTTCAAAACAAAAGAATATGAAAGTAAAGAAGCAATTTATCAAAGCTATGACCAAGTCAGAGCAAACCGTTGGAAATGTGAGAAATGTCAAAGCTTGTTTTCAAGTTTTAGAGAATTAAAAATTCATAAAACTGAATACCATTCTTATTAGATAAGTTTAACCCCCTCTGCCACTAGTATCACCATCAGCCTGACTATTTAGAATGCAGACCCTCTTAGTTCTTCTTTTACAAGATAATGTGGATAATCTGGAAGATTTTAACTACTTGTATTTTAAGAGATTGAGAAGCAGCTGCAGCAAGAAAATAAGGATGTTGTAGATAGAAGTCCCATTAGAATTCTTATATTGACAGCAGCATTTTGCTTTATAGTCTTATGATTGTCGTAAAATGGCGTGTTGCTTATTCCAAGAATACAGCACTTCATATGCCTGATAATAATAATAATTATCGGTAGCACAAACTGTTCTCAATAAATCCATAAGACATCTCTACCTTGCACATATATTAGTCCCAAGCAGATGTTGGTGCTACAATGATTTAAAGGGAATTCAAATTGATTAGGCCTGTTCTAAGTCATGCTCAAGAAAGTGGATGGGACGATTAAGAGAAAGACCTCCATCTACATCTAGAATTGTTCCTGTAATATAGCTTGCATTATTAGATGCAAGAAATAGAGCGACTTTAGCTATTTCTTCTGGTTGTCCCATTCTATGAATAGGAATTTCATTTTCCTTTTGCTTTTTCTTTTCTTTATTATCAAGTAGTTCTTTATTTGTGTCAGTAGCTATAATACCCGGTGCTATGCCGTTTACTCTTATGCCTGTATCTGCTAGTTCCAAGGCAAGTGTTTTAGTTAGAGACTCCACACCTGCCTTTGAAGATGTGAATGGATTTATACCCGACTTCGAAACCTCATATGTCTCTGAATCAGATTGAGATATTGACTCATGACATGACGATATATTAATAATGGAGTAATTTTTATCATCATTCTTCAACATTCGTTTTACTGCTTCTTTGGTACATAGGTATGCACCCTTTAAATTTAAGTCAGGGAATTCGTACTCCTCCAAAGTAAAATAAGACGTTGGTGAACTCTGGTTAGAGACATTTACATTTATTTTCTTTGGTTTGTCAAGCAGTTCAGCATTGTTGACTAGTACATCTATTCTACCGAATAACTGTATAGCCTTCTCTAGCAATAATTTACTGGCTTGCTCTTTGGATATGTCTCCTGGAATAGAGACGACTCTATTATTCTTACCAACTATTTTTGCAATGTCTTCAGCAGCTTGGTTCAAAGCCATTTCGTCTAACCCATTTATTATACAGAATATCCTGCTTTAGCAAATTCAAATGCAATTGCTCTACCGACACCTCTGCATGAGCCAGTCACTATTGCTACCTCTCCGTTATTAACTTCATCAGGCATGATATATACACTAGTCAATAAACTATATTATCATAATAACATGAACAGAAAAGGTTCATATTTGAATTAGTCTACCTTCATCGGTTTTGAATATTTTGTATAGCAAATATTTTCTTCTATCAGTTAAGCAATTATATATTCATGAAACTGTCAAAGGATGATTTATGACGCTATATTAAAGATATTCCTTTTTTATATTTGTTTGAAAGTTGTCACAGTAATAACATTTGAAAAAGGGGAATTTACGCGAAAATCTGATTCACGTGGATAAGGTTGCATAGATGCTTTCTCGTAAGCTACTGAAACATGGCAGCCGCTCCAATCCACCATACATCGTCATAAGTCTAGGCAATAGCTTTTTCAATGTAGAGGCTTGGAGAAAAAGAAGAGATTGGTTACGAGACAAATAACTGCAAAAAATAACCCAGATAGTAAGCTATGTGTAATGGTTCTTCCAAACAAAAGGATATAGAATGAATGAACGGTTAGAAGACATTCCAACAAATTTTGTTATCGGCTAGCTTGAATAAAAAATTCTGTATATTAACTGGCAGCTTGTCAAAATTAGCAGCTACAGCAAAGACTTTCAACACAAGTTAAGAAATAAAGCTCTAGACTATGATATCAAGCATTTTAAGAAAAAATTTGAATGCTTATTGATATAACATAGGTAACAATAATGACAAGTATGAATTGTAGAATTATTAATTGGATACATAAAAGAGCAGAAGGTTGTTTGTTTCTATCTTATCCATTATTGCCTAGTCCTAAGTCGTAATAGAAGCTATTTGTTAAAGTAAACAAAGCTTTCATATTCTAGTTGTGCGGCTTGGTTTAAGAGCTCATTGGCTAGTTCGTTTTCCATTTCTCGTCTCATAGATTTGGCCAATCTTTTATAGAATTTTGCTTTAATTATTGGTATTTCTTCAGGCTTTATAATATTTCTTGCAAGCGCAATTTCAGTTGCCTTGGAAAAACCATCACTGTCAACTCTTGCTTTTATTTGATTAAAATTGCTTGGACCTATTCTGGTCCTTGAAGCTTGATATTTCATAAAACTTGGTATTCTATATTTAGTAGGAATTAACGAAGTATACTTAAAGTTTGCTCCAAAAGCTGCCATCCTTATCCAAGAATGAAAATCTTCTGATGCTTTTTCATTAGGAAAAGGGCATTGATATGCAAATTGTATACGTACTGCTGTAGAAGAGGTTATATTGGTAATCCCAGTTTCTGTTCCCATTTTTATCCAAATATTATTTCCTTCTAATGGATTTTGCACATGTGATTCTAAGATTTCTAAAATCGGTGAAGAAATTTTTTTAATAGGTGTTAATCTATTATTTTCATCTATTACTGCAAAGGTCGAATAAACTACATCAACTTGAGGGTTCTCTAAAAATGTTTTTTTAACAACTTCTAGTCTTTTTGGGTGAGATATGTCATCTGAATCATTAAAAAGTATTATAGTATGACCACGTTCTAATGCCTTAAGGACTCCCAAATTTCTACTTACTCCAGGACCTACATTTCTCTCCAAAAAAATGATATCAATTTTTGGATAGTGTTTATGCTTCAATTGGATTAAATAATCATGGGTTTCCTCATTAGGAGGCATATCAACTACAATAATTGCATTCCAATCTTCATCAGTTTGTAAAAATAGTCCTTCGATTGTCTCAGCAATTAATAGCTTTTTCCTCCTATCTTGCTCTTGTTGTTCATATTCATTTGCATGATATGGAATAATAAATGCACTTGAAAACTCTTTTCTATTGCTTATTTTTATCATATTAAGCTCCTTGGCATGTTACCGAGCCTACCAATTAATTAGTTGTAGGTATTTTTGTCTATCTGTAGGTAGAAGGACATGGAAACAACCTCGATCAAAAGATATAGTCAAATTCATGGTCTTGGTAGAATATTGTCTACTATGAAATTAATATTTTTCTCGTTAGCATAAATTGTTCTTGCTCTGTTAATTGCAGCTTCAGACGATAGTCAAGCCATAGTGTTAGTAAAACAACTACTACCTACTTTTACTACCATCTGAAAGCAGGCTCATCATCCATTACCCTTTCGAAGATCTGAAGATAATTTTTAGTCATTATTTCATCTGTAAAGAGCTTTTCAACTCTGTGTCTACAAGATTCTGGTGAACATTCGTAAACCTTCTCGACATATCCTTGTAACTCTCGAGGAGTTTTAGCTAGAAAACCATTGGTTTGGTTTACAATTATATCGTTTAGTCCTCCATTAGCTAGAGCAAGTACAGGTTTACCATAGGCATTCGCTTCTACAGCATATAGTCCAAAGGCCTCAATCCAGGTAGGTTTCGGGCATGCAATAACAGCTTTACATTTCTTGATTAATTCTGTCTTTGTTTTATTGTCTACGAGTCCAAAGTACTCTGCCAAGCCATCGCTATTTTGGCATTTCTCTCTTATCATTTGTACATATGAAAGATCTGGTACATGTATATCATCACCAGCTATTTTTATAGCGTTTCTTGTTCTCACAGCTAAATCTATTGAATCTTCAATTCCTTTTTCTCTGACTATTCTATTTATTGAGAGAAGATAATCTCCGTTTTTATTGTTATTGTTACTTTTTGTTTCTTCTATTGGAGGTAGAGGGATTCCGTGATGGATATATCTAACTGGTATTTTAAGGACAGACGACATATATTTAGCATGAAGCCTCGATAGTCCAATATACCTAGGAAATCGCCGCTGTTTAACCGGAACTTTTTGCCACTCTACCATACCATGATTAGTATGAATTATTTTCATCTTTGGAAATTTCTTTGCAGACAGATAGGAAAAGCAATGCCATGTATTATCCCATACTATTCCATTCCCACTTCCGTATTCTTTTTCCAGCAGTTCCTTGTACATGAGATAGTGTGCTTCTTCAGCAGCCGTTCCTTCCCAAGAAGGTTCTATCGTTTCTATTATGTTTAAGTTAGATGGCAGTCCTCCTCCTCCTCCTTCACTTACAGAACCTCTACATGATATCAAAGTCACATCATGAGCTTTACTGGCCACGTTTTTAGAAACCCACATAACGACGGCCTCCAAGCCTCCATTCGATCTTCAACCAGTCTGAGAGGAAAATAATCGGGAGGTGGAGTAGGTAAATT
>DATFPS010000086.1:0-6130 GCA_035264705.1 Nitrososphaeraceae archaeon
GCAGTGACATTCATGATCGCTAAATTCGTAAAAGAAAATACAGGGCAATTGAGTGCTCCTGTCAATACTCAAGAAAGCATGGGTAAAAAGCGGGCAGTGCCTTCCATAGACATGAAGGGAGCGCTGGCGCTTTCTGCAACAATAATTGCATTTCTCATGGCGCTGACACTCGTAGAGACCGGAATAAACACTGAGACTCTGCCACAGATTGGAGTTGCATTTGTAGCTTCAGTAATTTCATTGGCTGTCTTTGTCATCATAGAGAGAAGAATCGCATTGCCATTGGTTGACCCAAGATTGCTAAAAGACAAGACTCTCCTGCCTTCGTACATCATCTTAATGGCCACCGGAATTACAATGTTCATGGCATACCCTGCTATAGTGCAGCTGGTAAGAAGCCCGGTGCCGCTGGGATTCGGAGGTGATGCAGTAGACGCCGCAGATGTTCAACTACCTTTCATGATAATGTTCTTAGTCTTTGCAAGCCTTACTCCGCTTATCATAAATCGAATAGGAAGACTAAATCCAATCATCATAGGTGGCCTAGTAAGCCTGATCGGGTCTCTCGGACTACTGATGTTTCACTCAACAGAAATCGCAGTGTCCACTAATCTGGCCATAATTGCATCCGGCCTCTCGATGACAATTACTGCAACGTGGAACATCGTCGTATCGTCATCGCCCAAATCATTCATCGGCATATCAGTAGGAGTGGGCGCTCTCTTGTTGTTCATAGGAATGGCAATAGGTCCGGCACTGGCAGGGGTATATATGGAGAGTCATGAGACGATCAAAGGAATTCAAGGATCGTATCCTTCTCTGGACTCATATAATCTAGTGTATATTACGTCAGCATTACTGTCCGCAGTCTCGCTTGGGTTTGCATTGATGCTAAGAAGACGAGTAGCGCATAAGGCAATTGAGGTTTAGTGACTATTTACTTTCCTTGACGCTGGACAATACTTTTCATTGTATTGAGCAATGATGGTTCTTATCAAACGACAGACCTATCAACTCTTTTATCTTAGATGCATAAACAGCGATTAGAAGAAAGATATGTCGATACAAGAAAATATAAAAGTCATTAGACAGGCAAGAGTCTTCTGCTGTAGAGGTTCGATATTCTAAGAAACAGTTTCACATCCTCCTCTATATCCAACAGATGCTTGTCATGAGTTATTATTTGGGGAACTTGGCTGTGAATCTAAGGTTATCCAGAGTTTTTTTGAAACCATCTCTTAACTTTAAATCCATTGGGAATTCTATAGAATGAAGAATCAATCTTCACATAGTGAAATAATCAGAAATAAAACCTTAGCCAGTCAGAATTCTCAAGATTAGAAGGATAAAACGGCCTCATTTCAAGTGGGATAACTCCAGCCAAAACAGCCTATGTGGAATTTCAAATGAAAGCCACCACTATTATGATACGAACTTTGTATTAATCAACTTGCGCTTAATTGACATTTTCCCGAACTATACTTTTTTCCCTTACATACTTATTCACTATATTTAGTATAGTATTAGCCATGAGCAAATCAAACGGATTGGAAATAGAGAGAGATGGAAAGTGTTGTCCAGTAGTTCATCTGCCGACTACCCAAAAAGAATCATAAAGCAATGGTGCAGCTGGAGAAGCAATTTATTGACATTTAGAAAGCATGGCGGGCTATACTATTACACTTGACTTGTGACACTCGGTGCGCTTATCATACAAGGAGATCTATAACGAAAAGTTTTGAATTACCATTTTTCGAAACTCCTTGTCAGGCATATTCATTCTTGCTTGTATTATAGTAGCAGCATCATTACCCACAGTGTATCTTAGTTGTGGATTTTTAGATGTTATGGATTGTAGTATAACCTTTGCTACTTCTTCTGGTGGGCATGATGATGATGCATTTTCCATCATTGATTTAAAGTGGTTCTTTACCTTTTGCATCAGTAGAAAATATGGTGATTTTGAATCTAAAGCTTTTTCTGCTGAAGCGCTTGAGTTTATAATGTTAGTTCTGATAAAACCGGGTTCAATTATAACCACTCTAATTCCAAATGGCTCCAGCTCATATGACATTGATTCGCTTAGACCTTCTAATGCAAACTTTGTGCTTTGATACGCGGACAAAACAGGAACACCTATACGCCCTCCAACTGAACTTACATTTGCTATTGTGCCACCAATGCTCTGATTCCTCATGACAGGAAGAACTTGCTGTGTTACACGTATTACTCCAAAGAAATTAGTTTCAAATTGTGCTTTTATCTCTTCTATTGATATATCCTCAAGAGGTCCAAAAAGTCCATATCCTGCGTTGTTTACTAATACATCGATTCTCTTGTTTTCCGCTGCTGCTACTATTTTGTCGATTGCATTTTTGACGGATATATCATCATTGACATCTAACTGAACAACTTGCAATGGCAATTTTTCATTATTGGCTATGTCTGTTATGTTTTTGGATTTTTCAAGGTTACGCATTGTAGCATAAGTATGAAATCCACTCCTTGCCAATAGAAGGGCTGTTTCAAATCCTATACCGCTTGAGCTACCTGTTACAACAGCAATACGGGTGATTTCTCCATTTGGTTTATTATTATTGTTTCTATGAGTCATAATGAATTATATGATTCCAAGGATTTATTGCTGCTGCAAGCGTATAAGTGCAAATCAGTCAGAAATTCTTATGAGTGTAAGTTATGTTATGTTACTTTAGAGATAATGCAGATAATGCAATAAGCAAGCTCAACTACAATACCGCTTGATAAACCCAGATAGTTAGCGTGTTCGGTGGGATTAGGTCCCTGCAAGTATACGGGTTTTAAACGTAGTAATAAGGACCATGCTCTTGCATACAGAACATTTTTCCACACTTGATATATTCCTGTCTTATCGTAGCCTTCTCAGCAATAGATGTGGCTCTATTAATAGAAGATTGCTTCTTTGATTCAATTCTATTAAAGAATTTCCGCGATTTCTCTATTCTCTTGTTAGCATGTGCAAGTACTTTTTCTAATGAACTCTTACATTGACAAAATAAAGGTTTATCCTAATCAAGCTATGGCTTCCATCCAATAGAATCATACAAAGACATTAGCTCATCAAAGTATGACGGAGAATGAGAGTCATTATTACTAGAAGTAGCAAATCTGCATAAGTGTTTTGTATTTCTCAAATGCGCTCATGTATTATTTATTAAGTAGTTTGATGTATTTTTACTTATAGCTTTTCTATTATTTAGCTGCCAACGTCTACAGATGTTACCTCCGGTACTTCCGTGCCTCCAGCTTTGCTATTATCCTTGCCTTTGTCTCTTTGCTATGGTCTATCGACCAGAGGTTCGGAGGCTAGTTCCTATATCTGAGGACGGAGAGAAGAGAAGATCAACAAACAATTGTAATACAATTTATGATAACTATAAATTTTGAAGAGAAATGCAGTGGGAGATCTTCTGAGAAAAGTAAACTTTATTTATGCACTCATGTTTGCAAGTGTGCATACTTATTAGCGACCATTTGTAGATTCATCGATAGTAGCTTTTATAGCAGCTTCACCAATCGAGCATGATTACTCTAGAGCCACCAATTGTTTATTGGATTTCATCTTCATTATGGTAGAATTTGCAATTAGCTTTTTTCTTAACCTATAGTTGATATAGCGATCCACTCATGGTCTCTTCCACTTTAGTATTGAAAGAACCTTCACTACCCTACCCTTTGTTGTTATAGTTGTTGTTATTATCATTTAATTCATTCTTATACTATTTTCGAAAGGATAGATACGTACAAAATCATCTTTCATACTAGCTACAGTCCAGTTTCTATTTTGAGCTTCTTCTAATATTTTTCAGCGCTCTTGTGATAGGAGTATTCTCTTACACCATCATCATGGTGGACTAGAATCTCAAGTGATTTACAAAATGGTAATTTTATAAGTTTAGAAATGGATTATACCTTTGGTATTATGTACATACTTGGGTTCTGGTTCATAAAAATAGCTAGATCTAAAAAGTAATGCCGAACTGTCAACGACTAAATCCAGCAAAGTGATTGTAAGTCTGTGGACTAAAACTTGTTAGCACCTTTTGTAATTCCTCGCTAGGGTTCCCGTAAACATCACATCTACTTATCCTAGAGACACTGAAAATCTTTGGAAGTATTGTTTGCGATGCAATGCTGGTATTATGAGCGAGTGCAGCCTCTGAATTTGCGTATGTTTCATGTACAATACACTTTGTCTCCTCTCTATTAAGATAAAACTGGTAATCTATTGTATCTGGCTCGTTAGCTTCCACCACTCTGCTCATATCCTGTACCAGTTTCTTATATTCTTCTATTTTTCCATCTTCTATAGTAAATTCTGCTCTGAAATGTATCTGATTGTGCTCCATGCTGCATCTGTCATGAATGTTTTTCATCATTTTTTAAAGCGCTTTCGTCCATGTATATTATTTCTCAAATATGTCCATTGATGTCTTCAAAACTACGTCCGTACATCCATCCGTGGTCTTGCGGTTCTCTAGATTCCCTGCCTCCAGCCTCTATAGCCTTGTTTATCATCTGATCTACTTTCTCTCTACCTTCGACTGATAATGCCACTATTACCTCTGTATTTTTTGAAGTATCGCAAATTTCCTTTTTAGTGAAAGTTTTAAAAAATTTTTCAACCAAGAGCATGACGAATATATCTTCACCAACAATCATACTTGTTGCATTCTCATCGGTAAATTGAGGGTTAAACTTAAAGCCAAGTTTGGTAAAGAACTCTATTGTTTTATTAAGATCTTTTGCAGGTAGGTTTACAAAAGTTTTTGTTGTCACGCATCAGGATAAAGATTGAAGACTATAAATGCTTTGAATTAGGCAATGCTCACTTTACCTGAACCTCATTGGTTGATTCATCTAAAATGGGATTTAGATAAATTTATTGGAGATGGCATAATGGCATATTTTGGTTATAAAGATTCGGATGATGGAACAGAAGGAGCAGTCAATTCCATAAAGGCTGCTTTTGAATTACGAAAATATTTTGAAGAAATCAGATCAGAATGAATTGAAATATGGAAAAAGCAATTTCATCATAAGGTGACAAATATAGACCTATAATGTGGAATAAACACTGGTGAAACATTGATTGGAAAATTATTAACGATTGAAAGAGATCAATTTACAGCATTTGGGCCGACTGTTAACCTGGCAAGTAGGTTAGAAGGAAGGGCAGAAGATAATCAAAATATTATATATAAAAATACTAAAAATAAAATTGAATACAAAAATAAATTCAAACTTAAAACTATAATGATTGATCCGAATCATAAAATAAAGGCATTTGAATATATCTAGAGATATTATGATGTATTAAAATAATTTCTTATAGAAAGTTTATTGTCTCTGATAGCATTTATGTGATCATGTTGATGCCCAAATTTGATAGGATTTTAAAATTCGTGGGATCGAAAGATAATTACTGTTTGGTTGCTACAGCCATATCTGTTCATTTTATTATATAAAGAGGTTTAATCTCTAGGGATTGGATGTATATTGGTCCGAAGTCGGTGGGATGTGTGACAGAATTGACTCTATTTTACCACTCAGGTTTCATTTTACTTATAGAAAGATATTAGCAGAATAGAAAGACTGAAGACTAAGCGAAATGAATATCTCAGATATCTCTATAACATCATTTTTGCAATTGTAAAGAATTCTTGTTATTTATGATTTTATCAGTAGGCTAAAAATAAATGTAGCTCCTTTTTCATCATAATTGTTAAAGAATCTTCAATAACACCGACAACAGCCATAAGTACTACTGATATATACACACAAATCTTCTTTTAATAGTATAATTTTCCCATATGTTACCACTTTGAGGTAACCATATTATAAACCGATTACTCTCTATTCTTCTGCTGCGGCCGCCATCATACTATTAGGCTTACCTGATTCATACTCAATTTCAAAGGAAAAAAAGGTTGATTTCTTCTTATTCTTATCATCCTCCTCCTCCAATAGTACCATTAGTAGCAAGCATCAACATTGGTCCAAATGTAGCTCCATTATCATTACTAACTCTTGCTACTGGTGTATCACTTGTTTCATTTCTCTCCCACCATGTTACATACACACTATCTCC
>DATFPS010000087.1:0-8664 GCA_035264705.1 Nitrososphaeraceae archaeon
ATATACCTCAAAAGCACATAGATATGCAGCGGACAAATTACATAAGCTCTCGCATAAGCACTGTGATGGAAAAATAATTGCATTAGGCGGAGGAGGATATAATCAAAAAAATATTGCAGATGGATGGACAGAAGTTGTGAGCTCATTTATTGGCAGTTCAGAATAGGCTTACCTTTGAAAGAATTTCCTATAACTTTACGATCTATAATGTTATTCTTTTTCTAATGATAATTCGATGGTCCTGTCCCCCAGCCTAGTCTATGCTCTCATACTATATTTATTTATTATTTCAAAAATAAGGTTCTTAAAGTTCAGATGTGACAATGTCCTTGGAAAAGTGCTGAATTGGCTAATGTAGGATTCTCTTTTCTCCAAATTATCTCATCTCTGATCTGTAGTTTTTCAATCTTAGAGATCTTTGATAAATATTTCTGATCATCATGATTAGACAGGTAATCTTCTACTACATGGCTGTCGATATCACGCCATATCAGTATGCCATCAGCAACCTTTGTCACTATCGATAGCGTAGCCATGAGAAGGCGGTCTGATGGCGGATTGTAATTTAGTCTGCTGTAATTGTATGTTATTGTTGGATATACGACATATCTAATCGGTTCATTATCGAATATTCTTGCAAATGTTAAGAGATCTTTTTCTAGGTTTGTAATGTTATAATAACATGCAGTTGCTAGAATTACACCATCTATAAATTTGCTGTAATCGAAGATCACAGTGTTAGTTCCTTCACCCTCAAAATATATAACAGGATAAAACTGTACATCTTCTCGCTTTTCATATAATGCCTTAGAAAGGTTTGAGTATTTCATATAGTCAATGTTCTTCCAGAACCTTGTATCATTCCGAGTGCTTATCCAATTAAAGTCATCTATAGTAAATCCCTTAAATGATCTGTGCTTATCTTTGAGATCATTAAAATGGTCTATCCAGCCATCCCAATCATAGTTTCCATCAGGGCCGCCTTCAGAAGGCGGCAGCAGAATTATCAGTATTTTTAAGTGGGTCTTATCAGCTGACTTTAGTAAGTTTTCTATTGCTCTTTTGGCCTTTAAATCGTTAAAGTCGTTCATTACAAAATAGTACTCGCTGAAACCCTGTTCGAGGAGTGCTTTTATAGCCTTTTCTTGTTTTCTACCATGAAGTTCTTCAAGAGGCATTTGATAAGGATCCCACGCTCCAATGTTAATCTTACTTTTTGCTATTAATTTTGTCATCATAGTATTTTTATTTCCTTTTTGCGGTAGCATATCTTTTGTAATTGCAGAAGAAGAAGAAGAAGAATGAGAAGGAGACAATGACAATTGCTGCTTCTGCTCTAATGAGCTGGCCATTACGTAGTAAGAAAAAAACTGCACTAACATAAGCAGGACTAAAATTATTATAATTACATCTGCTAGAATCACAGCTTTAAGCAAGTTTTGTCGTGGTTGGCTTAATTATATATATTATCTGATAAATTAGGATTAGACGGATCAAAAACTCTGCTTTATACACATAGAGGAATTGCAGAACATTGACTACCGCAAATACCATGTGTTTGTCGATTACTAAATACTATTGCTGCTGGCATACTAAATCCTTCATCCCATCAATATTGGATAACAGTGATAAATTTTGTTGTCTTGATTATTAGCATACATTATATATATTATATTCTTTTGTTAGTGTCAGTAGTAAATAAATATTTTTTATTTACCTAGTAAAATGGAAAGATAAAACAAAGCCCCCCACTTTACATCTACAAATATTTTACAATTAATTCTCATTGTATATAGTCGAAATAATATACACCAGCCTAG
Organism: Nitrososphaeraceae archaeon; assembly: GCA_035264705.1. GTDB lineage: Archaea > Thermoproteota > Nitrososphaeria > Nitrososphaerales > Nitrososphaeraceae > JAJNBK01. The sequence goes on from DATFPS010000087.1 coordinate 1,821, forward strand.
GTGCTTGAAAGAAATAATAGGTAAAATAAATACCTAGCCTGTTAGGCAATGATCCCAAAAAGAAAAAAAATTCTGATACATCTGATTAACAATTGTTTTTGCTTGACCTAGTTAACGACTATTCTCACGACCACCCAGATGACAACTTGACGCTTACTAAATGACAGCACGTTGAAGCATTTGAAAATGCTATTCCATATCGACTATTAGAAATATGATAGATATTGCAATTATTTGTTGCTACATGACAAAGGAACATTATAAACATAACAAAAATTATCTTCCAAAAAGAAAAGTAATTTTAGAAAATCTAGATTGGCGAAGAAATAGGGTGGAGAATTACAAGATAATATTCTCCGCATGGGACATCACGCAAATCTTAGAGTAACCCTATTGGGTTGTTTTTTTAGTCATGGTTTCATAGAATATTGATCACTCTATATAGATATTTGACAAGGTCTACAACACTTGTCTAAATATAATATCTCTACTGCTCTAATCTCCTTTATGCGAATTCTCAATCGTCATTTGGTGATATCTCTTGGCTCCATTTTAATACTATTGATGGATTGCTATCTTCTTCTCCTTTCAAATTTGTTAAATTAGATTCTAAGGCTTTCTTTCTCATCTGATGTTCTTGAGTGCTAATATGTTTTCCAACATCTTCTTCTATGATCATTATTTCACATATGTTGCATCTAACATGAATGATTTGGTTGCTCGGGGTCATTGTTATGAATTTCTGATTGATTATTATTATTATATCTTGGTTCTTCTATTCATCGTATGTGTTATCATTCTTATGTGTAGTTTCTGTTTATTATTATTATTAGCTGATGATGGTGATGATGATAATAGTAATAATGACTAATCGCTTCTCTACATGTAATAAACTGTAAAAAGATGTAGCATCAAGTAGAACTGAAAATGAAAAACCTCATCTAGCCAACTATTTGAGTAAAGACAAAGAATTATCATCTGCTCGAAAGAATGAAAGTATTTGTGACAATTGTGGTAAATCCTTCTCTACCATAGAAGAATTCCCTACTCATTATAAGATGATCCTCGTGGATCATTCTAATACCTTAGTATGTATGCTTGATTCATCGTACCAATCCTATCGAATGAGCGAGTTTTGCAGCGTGATGTCAATTACTGGTGGTGGTGGTAAAATCAAACATATTCTAATTAGCTATCTTTGGGGCATCAAATGATTGATTTTCAACTCGTCACTATCCTTAATTACACACATACGAGTTATATCTTTTGAAAACCTGATAAAGATATTCCTTTCTTGACAAACTAGCCGGATAGTATACAGAGTTCATTACCTTTCTTGGGATGTTGGCCTTATTAATATCTCATTGACATTAACATGATTTGGGTTATCTATTGCATACAAGACCGCATTTGCTATGTCCTCTGACTGTAATGTTTCCATATTCTTTGTAGCTTGTATAAATCCTTTCATAGATTCATCTGTTATTGACCCCAGTAGTTCTGTTGAAACAGCTCCTGGTTCAATGCATGTAACTCGTATGTTATACCTTGGACTTAATTCCATTCTTAATCCTTCACTAAATGCAGTAATGGCATGTTTTGTTGCACAGTATACACTTCCACCAGCAAATACTATTCTCCCTGCAACCGAAGAGATATTGACTATATGTCCTGATTTTTCATCTAACATATGTGGAATTACTGCCGAAGTACAGTATAGGACTCCTTTGATATTTACATCGATCATCTGTTCCCATTCTTCCACCTTGCCATTCTTGAAATAACTTAGCGGCATTAAACCCGCATTGTTAATTAGAATGTCAACTTTTCCCCATTTTTTAACTACGGCATCAACAAATGAATCACAATCTGATTTATTTGTAACATCCAGTTTTCGAACATAAATTTCTTCTCCTTTATTGTTTTTGTTCTTGGTAATTTGCTTTTCTAATTCTTGCAATCTGTCTGTGCGCCTTGCTCCAACTGCCACTCTTGCACCAGCTTTTGATAATGCTAAAGAAGTAGAATACCCTATTCCACTACTTGCCCCCGTGACTATTGCAACTTTATTTTCCAACATTTTAATAACATGCCAATATGATTAAAGAACGTACTTATTGATATATATATATCAAATTTGATATAATAGATCAGAAATAACAAAGTTATTACTTACCATAGGAATATGGTAGGGTGGGTTAATAAGTTAAGAACAAAAATTCGTATATTCACGCTTTTTTATGATATATCTGAATAATTCTTAGCAGATATAATACCTACTATTTTTAATTCTTACTAACATCCTATACTTGCGAAATTTACAACCTTATATACTCAAGGCACGATCATATCATTAAGAAATATCTAATTAATCAACCAGAATACATTATACATATATGCCTTCTTTATAACACATATATTTTACAATTGTAAATATCTGTTGTTGTACATACCATTACCTATCTAGAGAATATGGGAAAAGACTTCACAGGAATAGCTGTTGAAGATAATGTTGATTCTATATTACATATGGATAATCATAATGCTGAGCGTCATAGCGAACAACAACAATATCATCAACATCAATAACAAGTACTACATCAACGGCTCTAACCATTACAACGTTAATCTGCAATACGATCCCATGATCCTAGAAGCCAGAAATCTAACCAAACTAATTTATCTGTAGCAGATTAGAGATTAGGTGATTCTATTAGAAAATATGAACTTGTACATGACAGAATTATGCACCTTATGATTGTAGGTGAGAATCTTTCTCATTTCGCTCATCTTCATCATACATCTGAATATAATGGAGAAAAATTTCTCATGAAAAATGTTTGATATTCCAGTTCAAGTAGCAGCATCATATTCTATTACATCAGAGGCATGGGAACCCAATCATCTATCATGTAATATGACAGAGAACAAGGTTTGACTCTTGACCCCCGGACAAGATTAGGATAACTACCGGCTCCAAAATTATAGCCCTCACAACTCTGCACTTTTAATTTCAAGATGTGAAATTTGATAGCAATCAAAAATTTTTTCATTTATTAAAACCATCGCAAATATGCTAATTGTTGTCAGTGGTAAAATTTTATATTTAGTGTATGTATCGATCTCGATTGTATTAATTTTCTATGGCACTATAAATAGGAATTCGCGTATCGAATTGTTTTAAGGAAATATAAGTAAAATCTTTGTGAATGTATTCTCTATATATACATACATACATACGCAACCAAGCCGTCCTTGACAATAAAAAACTGATAGATTATATTATTATTATAGTAGCAATAATATGAAGAACCAGGAGGCCCTATTTCCAATTGAATTTTTTTAGAAAATTTATAAAGAATGCCCATAGAAAAAAACTACAAACAGATTCAGATGCAATTTTTTCATTATCTTCAACATACATTAGCTTGCAAACAAAATTAGGTCTGAAAAGCACTGGAAGATGTGCTATTTGTGTCGAAAAGGTTAGTGGAAGTCATTTTGGTCAATTGAAACAATATATTGATAGCTTTCTTGATTCAATTAAAGCTAACTTTGAGCTTTCTTATAGTACTCTTATTGACAAATCTGATTATCTTTGGATAATAATAGATGCTAAAAGAATAGAAGATATTGTAGCTTGCGTAACTGCAGTAGGAGAGATTATAGAAGAAAGAGGGTTTTCTGGTCAGTTATTATCAGCAGTTATTGAATTTAGTGATGATGATGATGGTATCGAAAATCCGTATTATTTAATTTATAACTATAAACTTGATAGTTTTTATCCTTTTGTTCCTACTAATACTACTATTAATCAAAGAAGAAGAAATAATCAAGCAGAGATGAAAATTATGGCCGCTGTTACAGATGATAAGTTGCCATTTGAAAAAGATATGACTCATTGGTATCCTATTTGGGATCTACCTCTTTGAATATTCTGGAATAATGGAACCTAGAATAGTGTTTCATTAGAAATCCATATCCTGAGCAAGTTGCAAAATAGGTAAATGCAAAATACATAAATGATCTTACAAATACTATATATAATATAATAACAGTTATCACTAGAACAAGTTTTCTTAATGGTATCTTTCTCATTCTTTCCCTTCACATAAAGAACACTTGTCGTATTGAAATGGCATTCTACATCTCATCCCCCCTCGTCGCAGTCGTATAGGGTTCCACATTTTTACACCGATGTAGGCAGATCTGTATACTGTCTGTGTGATTAAATCCAATAGTTAATGTATACTCACATACTTTTTAGGGCAAACTATTACTTTTAAGTTGCTAAGCTTATGACAATTAAATTGATATTATATATAGAAAATTGTTTGTATATTGTTAGACAGATAAAATGTCACCTTTTGAAAATTCTTATCAGTAGCTTTTTTCCTGAGCCTATATCTTAACCCAGTCAATAGATAAATAACGCATTTAGTGATCCAATAGTATCTTTTAGTTTGTCCTTGGAGTTAATCTCTAGCCAAGATTTGTCCCATAAGGTTTAAGAGCTTAGGGTATAGCATGAAGAGCTCACCAACGACTTAATCATATCATGAATAACATCAAAGGTGTAATCAAGTCAATATTAAAAATATTGTTTTCACAATTTGCTGTGTCTATAGTGGTATATTATTATAATAAAATTATACAACTTTTTAAAGCGTCTCCTCAGCTTCATTAATGAACAAGAAGTGATAAACAAATATTGTCTCCTTGGATTTTCTATTCTTCTTCTATTCTTCTTCATTTTATTTTCTCTAATGGTTTCACCGAAATTGAATCACAATGCAAACTCTCTACTTATAAGTAAAGATACATATGCTTTTCTGAAGGTGGTTAACAATTCACATTATCCTGCTTTTAATCAGTTTATGATACTATTAACTCAGTATGGAAGAGAAGTAGTTTGGTCTATTGCGATAATACTCTTGTTTATAATTGGAGGTCGGACAGGCAAAAAAACAGCTGTAGTAATGGGAATAGCTGTGCTTGTTCTTATGCCAGTAGTTAATGCAGCAAAAGAAATTGTGGCCAGACCTAGACCAATTATTCCCCAGACAGATTTGTTAATTGCACCAGATTCAAAATATGCCTTTCCGTCAGGCCACGCTACGATAGTATCTGCTGGTGCAGCGGTGGTCTTAATGTTATTTAGGGACTCGGCAAGGAAACTTGCAATATCTTTAATATTGACTGTAGAAGCAGCTCTTGTATGTTTCTCCAGAGTATATGTTGGTGGTCATTATCCTTTGGACGTGTTTGGTGGTATATTTTTGGGAGTCGGGATGGCTCTGCTGTTCATAGGTGTCACAAACTATGGAGAAGTAGTCATGTTATTATTAAAGAGAATATCAAAGAAATCGTAAGATATACTTATAATGATAGTTGGTTAAGAATATACTTACTGATCTCTAACAACGACAATAACAATAACAATTATTATCAGTTGTCTAAAATGCCTATTGAAAAAAAGAAATTCTTAATAAAATCTGTTGTTGATAAGCTACAATTAAGGCATTGCAACTCATTTAAGATCTACAATTACAATATTTCTGCTAATGATTATGACGGCTTATGGTCTTTTTTTAATTCAATTCTTTTCCATAAGACATCAAATCCATAATTGTTATTTTACCTGAGAATATCTACATTCAGGGAATAATAACTGCAGGATGTGCTAAACGGTTGTTGTATTGATTGTTAGTAGTTGTTGATTGCATACTACAGATAATAACTATTTAGATATTCGCACCTTGTTCTCCTCATCTATGAAATAGGTTCTATCTAGTAATCTGAAATAAAAATAAATTCAATGGAAATAGATATAGTTAGTACGAATATGCAGAAGGAGGGGTGATATGTACATGTAGGATTCATAAAGCTAACAAAAGTTATATATTATCTATCAACAAGAATTTGATTCTTTATCGTGTTTGCGAATGTTAATGATTATATTGTTGCAATATGCCTAGTATGGATAATAGTAGTAATTTATTTTATAGTGATAACTAGAGAAGTAATGCTGATATTGGGAATAATATTTCCAATATTGATTATGTTACTCATAGAGCAGGAAAGTAAGTCAACTCATAGAAAATAAAATACTTTTTGTGATAGTTTAATGAAATAGGTGTATCTCAAAATAGATCATGGCTTGTATGATGTAGCAATATTTACATCTAAAGTATTAATAAGCGCAGATACATGAACTAATAATAATAATATAATTCTCCTTGGAGAAAACTATGGCTTTTGAAGAATGCAAATGTGCAGCATTGCATTCTATCTGGACATTATTCAGTATAGATATAGCAGAAGTTACAGTATCTCTACCACATCTGGCAGTTTGACATTGTTTTTTGCTGATGATCATATTCTATGACAGAGATACTCTTGCATCATTCATTGTTCGGTTTGGTATTACTATGTTACAAAAACCAAAAAAGTAAACTATACACACTGCAGCAATTCATTAGTTCAAGGTACTATATATCTCATTTATGCAATCGTTAAGTTTGAGGACAAACTATCTACAAATAATCCTATTATTTTAAAGAGTTTGTCAATAATACATATGCCATACTATATGATAATAACTTTGTTACTCATGAAGGGTTGAACCGACTGTACCACTATGAAATATCAAAATGTCCAAGTTGTCACATACAGAGATGACTGTGTACATGCAGGATTCACCACATATATGTATTGAGCAGAAATATGATCATGATGAGATACTTGATTAAGAGAAGTGGGATGATATAAATACTAATTGGGATAATGGAGTCTATTTTACTAAATTCATATGATTGCAATATGTTTTTATGTTTTAGACAAT
>DATFPS010000088.1:0-7953 GCA_035264705.1 Nitrososphaeraceae archaeon
ATGGTATCTAGAGCTGAGAAAGTATGGATCCGTTCCACATGGAGGATTTGGACTGGGTATTGAACGCTTGATGAGATGGATTATAAATGTAGAAGATATTAAGGATACATCTCTTTTTCCAAGGACAATGTCAAGGGCTACGCCGTGAGCATTGACGATATGACAATAATTAGTAAACCTTTGCCAACAAATATTGAACTCGTACACTCAACATGCAGAGATATTTTATACTTATTTTATTAGAATTATTGTATGTAAAAAGTTATATCTTTATCCCTCATAATGAACAGAGTCTATTAACGTTTAGAACACCGATTTCTGCCATGGTCATATAACTATTGCGGCAGAATATAATATATATAGTCTGAATTGCCGTTCCCAGAAGTTATATGGATAACGCTCAACAATTCATTTAACAAGTTTAAATTTAAGATATGTGAAATGTCAGTTAAATGTCCGAACAGCCGGAAGAAGGAGCTGGCTCTCTTTTCTTTGAACTCGCAGGTGACTTGAGGTTATCTATGTTAATGAAACTGACCCAGAGACAGCACCGACTGTCTCAACTTGCGACTGAACTCGATGCTACAATGCAGGAGGCACATAGAAATATGACACGCTTAATAGACTCAGGTCTGGTAATGAAAGATAGTGAAGGAGATTTACTCCTCACGCCATATGGCATTACGATTGTCTCGCTTATTCCCAGTTATGACTTTTTATTTAATCAAAAGGAATATTTTCTTGAACATAGCTTGGGAGAACTCCCCCGAAAGTTCGTACAAAGATTAGGTTCACTTCATAATTGTGAAATTGTTCATGGAGTCATGGCAATTCTACAACGTTGGAAAACACTCTATGCAAAGTCCAATGAGTATATCAAGGAAATTATGGCTCAGGTACCTCTTGATTTGATAGAAACAGTAAGTGACAGAGTACAGATGGGGGTTAAATTTTCATATATATTTGCCAGCAATGTGGTAATACCGAAGGGGAGGAGTCAAATTTTGCAAAAAATTGGGTGGCGCAATCTAATGGCTAAAGGTTTAGTGGAGAGGCGGATGCTTGACGAAGTTAAGATAATGACAATTTTCAACGAAAAGCAATCATGTGTTCTATTTCCTAATCTTAAAGGAGAGCCGGATCTAAATATAATGTTTTACAGTGAAGATAGTGAATTCCATGATTGGTGTGAAGATTTTTTTTTCTATCAGTGGGAAAAAGCGAGTACATTTGACGAAGGCAAATTAAGCCCGGAAGTCTAGGCTTCTTTTTAATCGTCAATACTAATTTGGTTTTTAAATAGTTTCTATGAACATTGCGATAATCAAGAAAAACTGTGAAAAGTGTAAGAGATATAAGAAAAAAGAAAGCTAAACTATATATTCAATCTAAGTATAAGGTGATTTCTGCTATGTTTTATCCGACTAGGAGTAAGAAAGCCAATTGTTATATTTCCAAAATAGTGGCAAGATAGGTGTGAGATATACCTGTCAATTATATAAATGCTAAGATTCTCGAGCCAGAAGACAATAGAGTGAAGTTAAAATTTTCTGACATCGCATTTAATAACCAAGATGCTAAACCAATATGTTGAGTGGATCTAAAGGATAAAACATAAACTCAATCAAAAATGTTAATCTCATCAATATCATAAAATATCTTTATCAGTCTAATAATTGTCATAACCCAAATACAATGCCCTCTTCTCCCATATGCGCTTTGAATAATCATAACTGTCAATGGACCTACCTCTTTTACAAATCTCAAGAATATCTTGAAGTCATAAATCTAGACTATTTCTAATATATATGTGCAATATTCATGTGACTCCTCCTTATAATCCCGATCTATCATTTTATGAATTAAGTCATAATTACAATATTTATTTTCTTGGGGTTCATTTACCTATTCTATGAGGCTATAATCATCATAATCCTAAAGTTCTCTCATTTAACACTTCAATCTTCCTAGATGACCAATATGCAGTTTTTATTAGACATTCTGTGATACCCTACAAAATTCCAATAAGATTTACTATTTGGGAGTCACGTTTATTTACTGATATTTTGCATTCGAAGGCGTCTTAGAATATCTTTGATATTGATGACAAGATGACATATGAGTATAATTTACTATATTTTCCTCTAGTCTTGAGCTACAAAATAAAAATTTCATGATTTTTCATTATGTTTTTATATTCAATTTGGAATAAGGTATCATGCCAAAAGCCTTTGTATTGATGAATGCTGAGCTGGGGAGTGAAGATTCTATTGTTAATGAATTAAAAAAAATTGAAGGTGTAAAAGAGGTCTATCAGGTCTATGGGGTATATGATATAGTAGCTCAAGTTGAAGCAAATATTATGGAAAAGGTCAAGGAAACGATTACGTGGAAGCTAAGAAAGCTCAATGGTGTCAAGTCAACTCTCACAATGATAGTTATGGAATAATAAGTGTTGATGAAAAATTATCTCTCTCTCTCTCTCTCTCTCTCTCTATTTTCTTTTGTAGCTATGTGTCATCAAATATAATAATGAATCATTAAAGTTTTAATAGATAATATTCTACTGGAGTTTATAATAGCGTAAGAGAAAAGTTGCTTTATATATATATAATTGAGAATACATATAACAGATATTAATTCCTTAATGCATTATGCTTTAATATGGACTTGTTTAGAAGAAAAAATAAGGAAGATCAAAAAGGCTTCAAATGTGAATATTGTAATTTGAAATTTGATGACAAAGATAGAATGAAAAGACATGTAAGAAAAGCACATAGTGAAAAAGGTGGAGATATGCCATCTTCAAATCCATTCGGTGGATTTTAGAGAAGATAAACGCAAAAACTTATTTCCTTATAGATCTGTCTAACAACTTAGAAATAAAATAATATGTTTCCCATTCACGATGACACTGAAAGGATTCATGGAAGGCCATATGTAAATTATAGTCTGATCGCAATAAACGTCATAGTGTTTGTTTGGGAGATCATAGTAACAGGGTATTTCTCAGATGAGCTAGCAGTTGCAGAGATATTTAGTAAATATGGCGCTATACCAAGGTCTGTTCTCAACGGCGATCTACTATCAATTTTAACATCAATGTTTATGCATGGTGGAATAGCTCATATAATAGGTAACATGGTATTTTTGTTTGTCTTTGGGGATAATATTGAAGATAGATTTGGTCATATAAAGTATCTACTAATCTATCTTGCGTGGGGAGCGGCTGCTGCAATTATTCATAGCATCTTTGCAGTTAGCGCAGGAGGAGGGATGATACCGGCTGTAGGGGCGTCTGGTGCTATTTCAGGAGTTATGGGTGCGTACCTTGTCATGTTTCCCAGAGCTAAAATTTTTACCGTTATAATCGCCTTCTTTATAACTACCGTTCGCATACCTGCATTAGCCTATATCCCATTTTGGTTCATTTTACAAGTGATCTTCGGTCTGATAGATCCTTTTGGTGGAGTTGCTTATCTGGCTCACATAGGTGGATTCGTTGCAGGTCTAGGAGCGGGATATGCATGGAAACTATTTTTGTCAGGAAAAAATATAACAAACCCACTCTTCAAAACTGATAGTCAAATAATTAGAAAACAAAGACCAAAGATAGAAGAATCTATTCCGCAGGCTTCTCCTGAAGTCATCGAGGGACCAAATTTTTATGAAATTATAGCTGAAATCCATGGAGTTTCTGATGCAACAGACATTAATGCTAGTTTTGAGCCTGATACAGGAAATGTTAGAATTATTGCAAGAGGATCAAGGAACTATAACATGTTAGCAAAACTGCCGACAACTGCAGTCAAACCGACTGTTGAATATATTCATTATCTCAATGGGATCGCAAGAATACGTCTAACAAAGTAAAACCATCTATCCTATTTCATCAGCTAATAGAATTAACCATTTCTCTTTTAACAGGTATGTGCTCTTGCGGAGATAAAATTCCTTCGAATTTTATCGATACTACTCATATAGATGCATGAGATTTATTTACGAGTTTATGCATTGATTAATGCCTCAAAGATGCAGAAGACAAAAGTTTATAAGATATTTTTTAACAATTTAATCTATATGACGCAGCAAGCCCCTCCAGGTTCCGGAGGCAAGGTATCGCGGCGTGATTTTCTAAAGCTAATGGCAGCTGCAGGTACAGTTATGACCTTTACGCCATTCGTAGATTGGGGCAAGTTTTTACCTAATCCCGCAGGTAATATATCCGAAAGAGCTAAAGTCGAGCTTCCAAATGGATCACAAGCTAACGTCAAAACCTTTCAAGTTAATCATTCAGAAGCAATTATCTATCCAAGAGCAGATGATCCATCGCTAAACACGGAAGCTTTTCGGACTTGGCAATTTATAAGATTACCCGAAGAGCTTGGTGGAAATAAAAATGATGCTTCAGCTTTCAGAGTTTATAGCATGGTTTGCTTGCATCTTTGGTGTCTCTGGAAGTATTGGCCTGAAGAGGGACGGAAAAGAGGTGAATGTCCATGTCATGGCAGTATGTATGATCCATTGACTGGCATGGCATTTGCGGGCCCTGCTTCATTACAGTCTCCTCCATCAAATGTACTGCCCGTACTTGATTTAGAAGTTGATAACGACGGAAATATATGGATAAAACCTCCAAATTGGAGCGTAAATGGGAATGGGATAGTTGGATTTGGTCGTTACATTACATAGAGAAAACAGTTTAGTAAGATTCCTTAGATGGGCCTACGCTGGCGTAGACCGCACTATTTTCATGGCATTGAAATTTACATTTCCAGCAAGATTCGTCAGCCCCCTTGGCTTTCTAGGTATGCTTACCTTCGTCATTTTCATCATACTAGGTATTACTGGTGCTTTACTAATGCTTTGGTATGAACCTATTCTGGATAGAGCTTGGGACAGTGTACAAAATATTAACGATACGATACCATATGGATTTCATATTCGTAATATCCATTATCATGCTTCTAATGCGATGGTTATGATGGCCATTCTTCACATGTACTATCAATATTTTAGTGGGAGATACAAGATAAGGAATGAAATTCTCTGGGTAACAGGGGTTATCCTTGGCGTCCTTACTATTCTTGAAGCTTTTACCGGATATGATATCATCTTTAGTGAACGTGCAGAACTAGCTATTTCTATCGCTGCTTCTTTGACTAACTCTATCCCTATTTTAGGTCCCCAAATGAGGGACGCATTTTTTGGTTCAGGCTTCCATGATTTCGTACTGCGGTTCTATGCCTTCCATGTCTTTCTTCTCCCTATCGCTATGTTGGGTCTCATGGTCGTTCACTTTCCAAGATTTCTTGTATTCGATGTACCTATGGTAATGGCAATTACTGGCGCAATCATGCTAACTGGAGGTGTATTTCCTGTAGAAATGGGTCTAAAGTTCGATCCAAATGTTCCACCTGGTATTACCGTACCAGAGTGGTATTTAACTGGACTGTATGCATTCCTTCGAACGCAATATGATAAATTTGTAACTGGTGTTGCATGGCCTGGCCTCTTCATCTTTTCGCTTCTTGTTATACCTTTTGTTGACAAATACAAGAAATTCTCTTGGAAGGACCGTCCGCTTATCACTGCAGTGGGTATAACAAGTCTTGCACAGATCATAGTTACTACTTATTGGGGATTTTATATTGATCCTAACAGAACAAAGTCTTTATTGGAAAGGTTGGTAATTGATCCAATCTTCTTTTACATAGTAATGTTATTGCTAGTACCCCTTTCCTTTGGATTTACCTATATGATGATAAAATTAGCAAAGAACGCAGAGGCTAATGCGAAGTTACAGCCTAGGAAACCAGGTGGAAAGACGGCTATCAATTTTCCAAAAAGGTGGATTTACATAGTGTTTGTTGTACTGTTGGTGTTTCAGGTTTATCTAAACATATCTGCATATTATGCTGTTCTTAATGGAATGAAGAACTATTCTTTATTTATAGTAGGTATCATAATGCTTGTTTTTGCTGGAATGTTTCATATTTATAGACATGGTGCAGCCATGGCTAGGGCACCTCCTCCAAAACCAATAACTCCGCCGACAACTGCAAAGCCCATACCTTCGGCTCCTAAGGCAGCTCCACCTGTACCCAAGCCTACTACTGCCGAACCTTTAACCGCTCCACCAGTTCAAAAGGCTGCTAGTGGTGCACAAGCTGCTAGCAAAACATCCAGAACAGCTGCTACTACTCCAACAACAGGTGCATCTGCTTCATCTAAGTCAAAAAGTGGCGACGCAACGAATGTTTTGGAAGAAAGATCTTCTACTGAATTGCGTAAAAAATAGTCAAATAACCAGAGCAATATACAACTCAAAGATAACAAATAATTAATCACTTATGGCCAACCAGTAGTGATAATTTGCTTTAAGCCCGTTCAAGCAAACAATTTTTTGTATTTATCAGATCCTCTCATATCGAATATTCCTTATTTTTAATTGTGACCGGTAACAAAGAACCTTTATATGCCAAAAATTCATAAATTGATTTGATACATGGAGAAAGTTAGAGAAAATCATGCTGGTGGTATTAGCATGATAGCCTTTATTGTTGCAGTTGCAGTAAGCCTTGGCTACTACCAATACGTATACTTGCCTGAATCCAGTGCAAAACCTAATGTCCCCGAAGAGGTAGCCAATCCATCAAAAACAGTACAGGTTTCGATTGCAGAAGGTGCATCCCTTCCCTCTAACCCAGAGTCTTTTATACCAAAAGATGCGCGTGGCGCATTAGGAGTTGACAACAAAATTGTCTGGACAAATACTGATGCAACTGCGCACACTGTCACTACTGACACTGACTTTCACGATAAACTTAACGGTAAATTCGATTCAATGGAAACTATAGGCTTAGTTCCTCCAGGTCAGACATACGAATTTACCTTTACAGAAGAAGGAGAGTTTCCGTATCATTGTGAACCTCATCCATGGATGACTGGAAAGATTGAAATCGTAAAGAGTTTTAGCTAACTTTTTACTATCTTTATATTAGTTGTGTCACTAGCAACTTCTTTATGTTCTTGAATAATCGTGGCTCTAAATTTTACATTTGAGGAATTGGCTGATGGTACATGTTTCGTATTAGCAATAAATTTCAGAGTTTTATTATCTCCTATATCATCTCGAAATATAGAAAGTCTTGCGTAAGGATGGTTAATTTTTTTTCCATTGAGATCAGTATAATTGAAAACGTCATTTGAGTTTTGTATCTGTGAATTAATTATTATACTATCAAAACGTCCTTGATAATTAAGATCTATGCTGCCATGAACATCTTTGCCTGAAGATATCTCTTTTTCCATTATCATAATTGAAATATCCTTGGTTTTGCTCATTAAGATGTCCGTGCTCATTATTTGTCATATATATATGATATGATCATAATGTAAAGGAGAATATTACTGAGAGTCTATTTTTGAACTCCTAATATACAAATATAAGGTCAGAATATTGACTGAAGAAATACTTTGTATTGATATTTCTCTCTCATTAATAGTTAAGACATATGTCTATCTAAAAATTCCGCCATAGAAGAATACTGAAAGACAAAAAAGACAAATATACTAATCAAATAAGGCAACATTAAATTGTATCTACTTTATAACTATAGCTTCCTTGCATAAACTTAAATGATAACATATTAAATCAGGTACAGTAATTACTGTATCTGTAGAACGTATTTGTCAGATCAAAATATTCCCATGAAAGTGTCCTATGTTAATGGTTATGGAATAAGGTATTTTGACTATGACAAGGTAATTAATCAATCAGATGATCGTAAAGATCTCATTCTCCTCCACGGATTAGGAGCCTCTGCTGAAAGATGGTTACGTGTTATCCCAGATTTAAGTAAACATTTTAGAGTAATAGTTCCTGATATTATTGGTTTTGGATATAGTGATAAACCTACAGTAGAATACACTATGGATTTTTTTGTCAAG
>DATFPS010000089.1:0-5016 GCA_035264705.1 Nitrososphaeraceae archaeon
AAATTCCCTAAAACTTAATTATATAGTCAAGACATTCTAATAGCATTACACACACAAAGATGTCTACTGATAATGGTAATAGTACTGCTACTTCTACCACTAATGATAATATTAATAATATGAACTCCAACAGACTAAAGAGAATCCTAATTGTAGATGATGAACAAGATATAATCTCAGTATTCAAGATGGTTTTAGAAATGAATGACTTTGAAGTTGATGCCTATAATGACCCTTTATTAGCATTATCTAATTTCAAACAAAATGCGTATGACCTAATAATATTAGACATTAGAATGCCAGATATGGATGGGTTTGAATTATTTAAAAAAATAAGGATGATTGATGATAAAGTCAAGGTTTGCTTTATGACAGCATTTGATGATTATCGTCAAGAGTTTAAAAAATCGTTTCCAATGCTTGATGAGATAAAATGCTTTATTAGAAAACCAAATGCAATAGAAGATCTGGTAAATCATGTAGCAACAATTCTAGGCTAGAATTACACCACATACATACAAGTTGTAGAAGAAGATAAACTGCAGTTGACTAAGATGTGATAAAATCAAATCTTGACGTCTAAGATTTAAAGAACAAAATCAATATATTTAAAGATGGTAATAAATTGACAATCCACAAGAAACAAATATTCGTTACAACTAGAAGATTAATTATTGTTGTTCCCAGCTATTGATAGATTTACAGCAAGTGATTCAAAAATATAAGCATCTTTTTAATCAAAGTGATAAAGCAGTTAGCAGATGAAACTTTGGTAAGTTTGAAAAGCTGAGGAACATAATGGAAGCTATGTTTATTGCATTAAACTTTTTGCTGCACGACTCTTGGCTTTGCATCATTAAACACATCCTTTGCACAATACTGCATAGAAAATGAAGCCATCTGGTCTAAGATAGATTTCAATGCTCTACCTTTTTCTGTTAGAAAATATTCAATTTTTATTGGTGTTTCAGCATATACCTTTCGCTGTATTAAGCCACTCTTTTCCATCTCCTTCAATCTTGCAGAAAGTATCTTGGGATTTATTCCGTCTATAGAATCAATAAATTGGTTAAACCTAGTTTGATTTTTCATCATATTGCGAATTATCAAAACAGTAAATTTTTTGCCAATCAGTTTGAATGTATTATCAATTGGGCAACACTTCATGCCCTTCATACTCCATAGATTAATGTTCTCTTGTGCCAACTTACCTAGATCGCACCTACTAACTGTATCATCACTTATTACTTTATATACTTACAAATATATAGTAACTAACATTATACCACAAAAAGAGTTTACAGTCGAATCCACATTAGGAGAAAGTAGTACTATTGCTGATACTGCTACGACTGTTAAGAGCGAATTTGTGAATAAAAAAGACTCTACTGCATCTACTACTAATAATAGCAAGTCCAAACAAGATTTAATTCAGAATGAAGAACAAGAAGAAAATAGCAATAACATTGATGATAACAACAGAAATTTATTATCTATAAATGACTTTCATAACAATGACACAAAAATTTTATCATTTCTAAATCAAGAAACTGGAGCAAACTATTCATTTAAAGGTTTGCTACGGAAATTGAACCTCCATCAACAAAGCCTAACAAGAGCTTTGAGTAGGTTAGAACAGATGGGATTGATCGAGAAATCATCTCTTGGTTACAAGTTAAGCAAAAATGGAGAATCAATAATGACATTATCAACAAAAAGTAATTTGGAAAAAAGAGGAGGGGTCTTAGAAGAAGATGAAGAAGAAGAAGAAGGAAGGAAAAAGAGTGGATACGTACAACTACTGCAGACGTATGTTCCAATAGATATAAAGTCTGATGAAATAGTACATGCATTAATTGGAAAATGGTTTAACAATCTCAGATGGATCGGTATGATTGAAAGTGAAACTGGGGAGTATATGCTTCAATGGATCAATGATAATAATACATTTCAGATCATCCTGAGAGTAATATCGAAGTATCTTATAATAGAAACTAATGCTAATTCAGACAAAGAAAAAGTTGAAGCAATGATTGGTTCATATAGAATATTTGAGCAGATTACGAAAATATTACGCATTAAACTCGATGGTTTAGGCATCACAGCCCATATATTAAATGCTAGCAATTATTACAACAAAATACCTGAATTTAATAATTAGGAACTATTACTAAGTAGATATAAAACAGATGTCAGCATTGGATAATTTGATTTAATCCATGTTAGCAAGTTATTTGTTTGCTTCATCAATATTCATTAGTCTATTGCAGATTGGTGAACCGCCAGTTGCTGCCGACGACCAGCTTCATGAAGCGAACCTTTATCAAGTGGCGTGAAGCTTTCTCTTAATCAGTCTCGAAACTATTTGCAGTATCAAGACTGATCTGCATATTCTTGAGATTTTTGGTTGACTGCGAATTTGGCTATTAAGTTCTAACTTGCTTTATGTCTTTTCCTTATGGAAAATTATAAGCCGCTAAATTAAATCATCTCGCGTAATGGTTTTGGGTAAATGGTTTTGGGTATAATGTTTCTTCTGATATTACAACAATATCCAAATTAAATCAGAGTATCACAAAGTTAAGTATAAAAAGAAAACAATAAAGAATTCAGTATTATCCCGACTCAATCATCATTTCCTTAAAAATTATTGATTGTTCTTTTGCATCTTCTAATGCGTTATGAGTATGTATTATATGCTCAAGGCCAAGACTTTTCTTGATATCATCTATTCCTATTGCATGCCATTTAGCATTAGTCTTTCCAATCCATACTGACTTTATATCAATTCCAGATACTCCAAAAGGATTCCATCCAATAAATTTGTAGAAATAATAGTTAACGAATGACCAATCAAAAGCCACAGGATGTGATAAAAACACTGGTTTTCTTGCAACTGACACCTTAGCAATCCAGTCAGCAAAGCTTTCCATAGCCTGTTGTGGCGGCATACCTTTGGCTTTAAGTTCTTGTAAAGAAAATCCACATGTTTCTAATGCTTCTTTGATATAATTATCTGATATAGGTTGTATTTCAGTATAAAATGTGGAGTTCTTCTCATCATCATCATTCTCCTTTCCCACTATACATGCACCTAAACTGAGCATACTGTAATCTATTGGAATAGGGCCAGAACATTCTATATCTACAGAAATATATATTGCTGATTTTGATTGATAGATAGGCTTCTTATTGTCCATTTAAAATTAATATAAGTCTGATATTAGTTTAGAGTTTTCTTCAATTCTTCTCCTCTATCTATTGTTTAACTATAATCACAGATAGGCAGAGGTATTATTATTTTATTAATTTTCTTATTTGACTCTTCATACCCACCCGCTTGTAATTGCTTGGCTGTATATCTGATAATTTTAGCAATTATGCCGTGAATACATCCGCTATATACATACCCCAACAAAGTAAGATATTTTGTCCTTCTTCAATTTTGAAATATTTAAGTCCCAGTTCAAATTATGCAATTTCTTATTTATGAAATTCGCCTTACGTATTTTGCGACATGGATATCAGGAATATCCTCTTCCAACATTAAAAGATATGTTAGGTGGAATGTAATCTGATACGTATGAGCCATGATGATGGATAAGTAACCATTGGTTTTCATTATATTCAAATATATTAGTGGCAACAACACCAAGCTTAACAACTTGTCCACTAACTGAAGTTTCTATATTTTCTAAGCATACAACTACTGCTATATTATCAAAGACCCTCACCTTAGTATTTGTGATCACAAATCTAATCATGTCTGTATTGCGGAATATAGTTATCCAGCTTTCACATATTGCCAGCCAACCACTAAATAAATCCCAACCTGGGTGTATGCAAACTGCGTTATCAACATGCTTCCATAACCTTTCCATCATTTCAATTGATAGATTCTCAAAAGCATAATAGAACTGGTTGTTAATATTCTGCACTTCTCCTATAGTCTTATCATTCTCTTCTTTTTTCATTTTTATTATATACACATTTAGACTATTAATGGCTAGATCCTACTACTACCACCCTTTTTAACCATATACTCTTTCTTTAATCTTTAGAAACGTCATATTGACAGATTTATATTTAACGATAATAATTATTCACATAACAAATGCTGATGATTATAGCTGAAATGACTTTCTATTTTATACAATTTTAATTGTATTTTGCCGAACATCCAGACTATATTATAGACAATAACCTATCAATATATCCTGAAAGGACGTATGGTGCAAATATTATAAAATCATATTCGGCATCCAGATGCACTTATTGACAGAAATACCATACATTCTCTTGAAGCAAATGGGTTTGGAAAAACAGATGTGCTCCAGGGAAGGTTAACATGATGGTAATAATCGCATGTTTTGCGAAACAATAATCGTTATCACATGTTCCTTATTGCAATAATGGTGTCAATAAGACCCGTAAGTGGGAACTCTAATCTATTTGAGTTGAGTATTAAATATAAGAAGATTTAACAAAAATAGGAGAGTGTCTATTAGTATGCATAGGATTATAATTCAAGCCGTACCAACATGCACTGTGTTATTGTGTTTTTGGAGTTCTTCTTGTGAGTTAAATGATATATTGCATTGCTCGCACCTATATGCTCCTGAAGTTTGTTCCGACATATTGTAATAGTCTTTGTCGGTATTTTATTTATAACTTTAATATTAGTAAGAGAGTGAGATATTTCTCAAATAGATATAAGGTGGATTTAAAAGGCTCTATTGTAAGTTTTGGTATTTGTGATTATATAAAATGAAGTTATAAGGGCTTTAAGGCCTCACATTTTTATCGGTAAAGACCGACACAACACTAATTGGTTAAGATAAACAATCATAAAATCTATTTTTTGCATTTTCTTTGATGCTAGTAACAACAAGAATTGAAAGTTGATAAATAGTTTTGCGCAATAATTATTATCAAGAAATACGTTATTTCATATTGAATTAATCAAATATCCCGAGACATTTTACGAGCAGTTCTTCTAAGTGAATCTGTGATATT
>DATFPS010000090.1:0-6122 GCA_035264705.1 Nitrososphaeraceae archaeon
TAGATTTCATTTTTCTTCAGGCATTTGCAAATGAAGGAATCACAGGTTTTTACAACAAACTTGGTTTTCAAACGATATATAAGAAAAATGTGTATGCATTTCCTAGAGAAGAATAAATAATGTCGATAGAAAAAGTTTAAAGATGCTTCTCAATAGGGATCTAATTCAAATTTGGACAGATAAAACTGCTTTGACAGAGGTAAGATCTAAAGTTCTTATTTTCCTATCCTGCAACATACTACAAATGTTTCTCTTACGCTAATTTTTTACATCTATTGAAGATGACAAGCAAACGGCGTATTCATCTGCTCAAGCCTTTTGATTATATTAATACTTAAACCTTTCAAAAATTAAGTAGGTTTTTGTCATGCATTATATCTATAATATCTCAATGAAAGGCAAAAATATTTTGATAGTATTCCAATAAAACTAGATCTTAAACTACGTGTAGTAGACGCGCGCGCACATAACAGCGCAGGAGTAAGATTCATGCAATAAAAGGAGCAAAATTGGCTCTTGACATGGGTATTTCTAGTCCTCTTAAGAGCATTTCTGCATATTGCTTTAAGCATAGTCCTATACAGATGCCATTTTCAAGCTACAGCAATTTCATAGTGTTTGTTGAAGGAAAAAGGGAGAGAAAGTATAAGTTCTACTAGTCAAATCATTGATGAATAGTATCAGTTGAATTAGCCATATGGATTCTTATCATCTATGGTAGGTACTTTGGATTTAAACATCTAAAATGCTCTACGCTGGAAAAATCCTTAGTGAAGGTTATCAATAATTTTATGGTACCCACGTCTATGATGATGCTAGTAACAACTATATGCAAAAGCAAAATGGACCAGTATTATTCATTGCAGGTACGTATGTTATATTCTCCCTTTTACTTCTCTATCCACTATGAGTCTCAAATATCTACGATTTATTTGAATATGCTCTTTTTACTCAATGCTAAATGCCGAAAGTCGAATCGCTGCACTCTCATGACAGAGGATCCAAATGCATAAAGTAAATAGCAAGTTTTGTAGTATAATATACAGTTATGAGGGATCTTCATTCTTATAATTTAGGAGTAATATAATATGCTAATTAAAGAAGAAGAAGAACTCGACAATAAAGACGAGACTAAAATATTTAATGAAAAGGTGCTTCAAGTCAAAGGTATTAACTGCGATATCAGGATAGCAAAAATATCATACGATCAATTAAAAAAATTCATTGGAGCAAGACAGCATTGTAAAATGAAAAAACTATCCATGAAAGCATTCTTCAAAGATACCGATATTTGGTAGTGTTAGGATGACTTCTTCAACTCCGCTTTGGCCTTTAATATTCGGCTCTGGATTAATTATTCTCAGCGTAGTATTATTTATTTTGAGAGCGAATATACGAATAATTGTTATCTTTTTAATAATGGGCATATCATTGAATGTCCTCTGGTTATATCTTGATGCAAGATCAAAACAACGGAAGAATAATTTCAAAACTACAAGCCAGACATGTATATGCCACATCTGTAATCACGAACAAGTCAAGATTTGTTTGGAGCAAAAATGTGCATGCTGTCTTGCAATGAAGGGAAATACTGTCATCGGACATACAAATAATCCGTTGCAATAGACTTGCCATGGTAGATATTATCATAAGAAAATGTTTTCGAGATAACGGTTCTAATGATAGTGTCAATACTGATAGAGAATTTCTTAACAATTAGGAATTTGTTATTAAACTTTATTATTAACCTCTCAGAGTAGTTCTAAAGAAACAAAAATCTTGCGAAGAAGCTACTGTATAATCATGTTATATCTGAAAATGACGAATTTTCAGGTCTGTTCTATAATGAGGATTATGCAGGCGCATACATATCACTATTATTAGTAAATCCGGCGAGTCCTACTTATTCATCATAATCAATGAATGCATATTTTATTTCTATAGTCTTGGGATTATTGTCATAAGAACAATCTGCGTCCTCGTATCTAATTCATCAAATGACTATAGTAAGTAATCTCTATCTGCTACAACATATGGGCATTTAAAGTCAATTTTGACTTTTACATTCTTTTAGATCTAATTGTCTTGTATAATATGTTAATTTTCTCACTTTTTAAATATTACAGACACTTAATTGATACATTTCATAAGAGAGATTATCTCATGTCTGTACTTGAGGTGTCAATATATTAAAAGCCAGACGTCTGAACCTTGAGGAAGAGTTCGACTTGATGCTTTTGATCTGAAATTACATTTCCAGGAGTCA
Organism: Nitrososphaeraceae archaeon; assembly: GCA_035264705.1. Lineage (GTDB taxonomy): Archaea > Thermoproteota > Nitrososphaeria > Nitrososphaerales > Nitrososphaeraceae > JAJNBK01. The sequence continues at coordinate 2,267 of DATFPS010000090.1, forward strand.
TAATCTCAAAATGCTTACACCTCTGTAAAATTTTTAGTAAATACATGATATTCAATCAGAATATGAAAGTTTCAGTTATTTAATACAGATTTAATCATATTAGATAATCAGAATTTGCAAATTCTTAAACGATCTTAATGACACAAATTCCTAATCAAATAAAATATTATCCTTCTTAATATTCTGCAGAGTTGAACAAATAGTGTTGGCCCATTATCTCAAAAGTGATTCTCTAAAAAGCAGGTTCTTATTTATCTTCTTTGGAACTTCATCTTCAATTAGCATGCCAGCTAGATTACGTTCTCTGGGAATCCAGATGAAGCGTGGTTTATCTTCCATATTATCTATGATGTTTAGAATTTGAATCGTAAGCAATCTTACAACAGTTCCTTTACGTGGTTGTAATTTTCTATTGATAAACTCAATTACACTATCTGAGTCGGAATAGATGATTATCTGTTTAGAGTTTCTTACTGCATTGCTATTCAACGCTTCTATGATAGCCAAAAATTCTGCCTCTATCGAATCTAGCTTGAACTTACTACGAATAAATTTTTCTTCATTTGTTTCTAAGATGCAGTAGCCATAAATATTATGAGGCTGCCCTGCTGCATCTGTGTATACTGTTATCATTCTCTTAATTTACTCACTTTGCTTTGATCATCCAACTCTGTTAATATTATTACCTCTTTCCTTTATTATATTAATTTTTTTAAATCAAAATTAATTATCCTGCTGCTTTTCATCAATCTGCTGTATTAATCTCTCTGACTTCTATATTCCAAGGTTATTTCTCTCCAAGCAAAATGCTATCTTTTATACGATCTATTATGTATTATTACTTTATTATAACAGTTACAGACTAGAGCTTCAAAATACTTCCTTATATTCACCGGAAAAATTCATTAAATTACTAATAATCTAATGTCTATCACTTTCTATAAAGTGATTAGTAACTAATTTGCGCCATAACACAAAAATGCTAGAAATATTTCATAACTTTCATGACAGAAAGAATGTCTTACGTCATAGACATGAAATAGAAGTAAAGATAAATGATACGATCATAATTGTTTCTTATTTTTCCTAGTGACCAAGTGTCATAGTTTTTCTTCTTATGCACGTATCAATGTAGAAGAATTTGAATATCTATGAACAAATGAATTGTAAATGGAGATAAAATTATTATTGATATATGATCTTGTACGCGACGTCAAAGAGTTCATGCACTAGTATCGAGCATAAAATTATGTCAGTTAAACTCTATTAGTTAATTTGGCAACTTTTAATTTATACTTCGGATAGTCTTAACAACCAGCGACTATTGCACTAATATAATCTGCTGATATAATAGTTAATCCTTCGGATTTTTCACTTTTAATGGTTAACCATCCAAAATAGAATCTACTAACTCATTCAAATCTGCTGTTGCAAGACAGCATACTTTGTCAGCTCCACCATAATATACAAATAACTTACCATCTATTACACATGCACCAGTGGGGAAAACTACGTTGTCTACATCTCCATGTCTTTCATATGTCTCTTCAGGCTCTAAAATCGGCTTTTTTGTTCTCCCAACAACCTTACCAGGTTCTTTCAAATCCAAAATTGCAGCACCCGCGCTGTATACTCTATCATTACTTACTCCATGATATATAACGAGCCATCCATGCTTTGTTTTGATAGGTGGAGTTCCTGCTCCAACCTTTAATGACTCCCATTTTTCCTCTGGTTTGAGAAGCAACGTGTGCTTCTCAAAATTTGTTAATGAATTGCCTTCTCCAAGCCAGATACTAGGTCTATCTACTCCGTATGCGGAGCCGATCCAACTGCTGGGTCTGTGTAAGAAAAAATAAGTCATCTTTTCTTCTCCATTAGATAATTTTTCATTTATCTTTTCTGGAAACAGAACAACATCTTTATTATCCGACTCTTTGCTGGTTATTATACCAAGCCTTGTGTAATCGATGTAATCTGTCGTTGTTGCCAAGGCCGTCGATGCTAGGGGTTTATCTCGTACATATCCAGAAAGTATAACATAGCTAATGTATGCCTGATGATCAATTTCTACTATCCGAGGATCTTCTATTCCATATTTTTCATATTCTTCTGTAGGAGAAATTGCAATTTCATCCCTTCTAGTAAAATAAAATCCATCTTTGCTGTATGCATATCCTATTCTTGAAATATAATTTTCGTATTCTCCTACTGCTCGGTATAGCATATGTACGTTATCTCCATCATACAAAGTTGCACAGTTAAAGACAGCTTTTGACTCCCACCAATTAGATTCATTGGGGATTAATACAGGGTTTTTATCGTATCTTTTAAGAATTCTATCTTTCATTGATAATATATACGCCTAACCTATTTGGATGTTTGAATAGAGTTAATATTTTTATGTTTTAGGCTTTAAGTAAATATTTATATTTATATCTCTCGTGATACCCGTTAGTCATTTCAAATACATCATTAAATGTTGACGTCCCTTAATAAGATAGATTGTCATAGTATGACGATATTGTAATTCCGACGGCAACAATCATATGTATTGCATTTCAATAGCAGAAGAAGATGACCCCGAAACAGCAACAAGATCCAATAAGACAGATAAAGAACAGGACAAGTAGTCTTCATATCACGTTCTAATTATTTTTGAAATCGCGACATTTATTACAAAAATTATAAGAGAAAAGACTTTTCTTGTGGGCATCAATTAGTTTTACCTTTTATGAAAATAGTCTGTGGATCTTATCTATGTATTTGTTATATCATCATCATACTTCAAGATATCATATAACTACTCACTTTTTTCCCATTTAAATTGAATGCAAATCTTTGGATGATACTTGACTACCAAATGCAATTAGTTCATCTACACAAGTTAACAATATCCATGGTGTTTGATGTAAGAACTAATTCCTCTACTTTAAACAATAATCGTATTGAACCCCACCAGCTACTTTTTTTAATATAAGCACTCAATATCGGATATCCTACTGCATACTTCGTGTAAACTATTTTCAATACTTATTCATAAGAGAAGGGAACATTTGAAAGAAGGATAATATTTGACATCTATTTTATTGAAGCTGTTTTTGTTTGAGACACCAAAAAAGTATATATCTGTTATTTAAACTGTCTGCTGCATATTGGTCAACACGACATCATCAACTTGCTGAATTCCTTGCCATTTATGATACGTTATTCTTAACATTATAGGCTAAACTAATCTCTTCGATAGTCATAATATAAATCCTTTAATTATAGTCTTATCTTCTTTCCTGAATCAATTTCTTATGTTGCATACGCATCTGAAGGAGTCATGGTTGCAGAACCTGTGATGTATTCTATGGTCGGGTCTTCTTTTAACAACTTTTCTATTTCTTCTATATACATGCGTATTGCTTTGAATCTGAGCGTCCTATTCTCTTCTATGGTTGAAACTCTTTGATATTTTCTGTATATCCAGTCTTTCTTAGCATCTATATCTGATATGGTGGCTGGGTATATTATCTTGAGCATTACGCTCCCCTCCCAATCTTGGTACGTGGTTTCAAATTGGAGCATATTCAAAAGCAACTTTTGGTCTACTTTTGGGAAAAGAGTAGCTGCTTCTTGAAGAAAAGTGTTATATGCTGTCTTTAACTTTGATGACGATGATGTTGTAGACGTCGATGTTGAAGATTTGCTTTGATTGTTAATTGAGGTTTTCTCCATATTAAACGATTATGGATAGCATTTCTTTTAACCATTTAGATTATTCAAATTGGTAATTGTCTTCAACAAATTTTGTATTTTCGTTTAAATATATTATACCTCGTTCAACAACTTTTACTGATGATTTTGGGAT
>DATFPS010000091.1:0-4311 GCA_035264705.1 Nitrososphaeraceae archaeon
TAGAAAGAGAATCAAATCGCTACGGATTGTTCTTTATACTGCCTTTTCTATTGATTTAATAAATTTATCATTCATATCCTTCGTACCTACAGTAACTCTAATACAGCCCCTATAACTCTGAATATCGCCTATCTTTTTAACAACTATTCCTCCTTTTTCTAACTCTTTTAGAATCGCATTATATTTATCATAGGTTTCCATGAAAATGAAATTTGCATTAGAATTAAAAACCTTAATTCCATTCAATTTAGAGAGATAGTCAGACACTCTTTTTCTTTCATTTTTAATCAATTCAATAGTAGCTTTAATATAACTATAATTAGACAACATTATAGTTGCTATTGTTAATGATAGACTATTGACTGGATAAGGCGATTGGATTATTGATCTAAATACCTGTGCAAACTTTTCATCAGATATCAAGTAGCCTATTCTCGCGCCAGCTAATCCAAATGCTTTAGACAGGGTGCGCAATATGACAATATTATTATATTTTGCAACATCTGAAGTTAAAGAATAATCTGCAAATTCGACATATGCCTCATCGACTACGATTAATTTATCTTCAAGCATGTCTATAATTTCCAAAACTAATTGTTTGTCAAACTGATTGCCAGTTGGATTATTAGGAGAACAAATATAAACCACATCAGATTGTTTGGCACTCTTTAGAAATTCTTCTTTCCGTAGAGCATTGTCTGTTGTATTTAATGGTACTCTATTGACTGTTATCCCATGTAATTTACATCGGTTTACGAAATAAGAAAAAGTTGGTGTGAAAATAGTAGCTCGTTGTTCCCTTCCGATAATCGAAAGAATTAATTCAATTATTTGATCTGACCCATTACCTATTGCGAGGTACTTTTTACTGATGCCTATATATTCTTCCAGTCGTTTATATATCTCCTCAAATTGCTCTAGTGGATATTCTCTTAAATCAGTGTATTTTAGAGCTTGTAAAGCAATTTCTGAAATAAAATTTCTATTTAATAGAAAATTCTCATTGGAATCTAATTTAATAGAGTTTTTAATTTTTTCTGGCCTAATATAATTATCAAGTTTGGAGAGCTGTTCTAATTTCTCGGAGAACCAAGGCTTCATTATTTTATTCTTTCCTTTACAGCTTCGTAGTGATTCATCAAACCTTCAGCTAATGCAATTTCTCTAATTTTAGATTCTACTCTCTTCAAACCTGGCCTAGTTACTTCTACTTTATTTACTATCTTTATAAAATCTAGGGCAGACAATGATGCTCTAGATTTACCGAACCCCATGGTTGGAAGAACATGATTAGAACCCAAACAATAATCGCTAGCTGAAGATGGAGTAAAACTTCCAATCAATATTAAACCTGCTGATGTAATTTGTCTTGAAATTGTTCTTGCATTCTTTGCTATTATCTCCAAATGTTCTGGCGCTACTTCATTTATGAATTCTATTGCTGAAGATTCATTTTTACAGATTGCAAAGAATCCATTATCTACTAAACTTCTTCTGACGATATCAATTCGACTGATAGACTTATTGTTAAGAAGGGATTGGATCTCTGCCTTAACTTGTCCTGCTAATTCCTTTGATGTCGTCACAAGCCCACAAAATGTATCGTAACTGTGTTCTGCTTGCGATATCATATCAAGTGCAATTAGCCTGGCATCAGTCTTTGCATCTGCATATACTACTAATTCAGTAGGACCAGCAACCATATCTATTGAGACTCTAGCTGATGCAAGAGTTTTGGCTATAGAAACAAACACACCTCCTGGACCAACGATCTTGCTTACTTTGTTGATACTCTGTGTTCCAAAAGTCAAAGCCGCAATTCCCTGTGCACCTCCTATCTTATAGAATTCATCAACACCACAAATTTCTCCTGACACAAGAGTCAAAGGATCTATCTTTCCATCTTTTAATGGTGGAGAGATTGCCACTATTCTCTTTACTCCAGCCACTTTTGCAGGGACAGCACACATTACTATCGTACTAGGGTAGCGAGCTTTTCCACCAGGAATATAGCATCCAACACTAGAGACAGGCTGAATCATACGCTGAATCTTTACTCCGTACGATGAAAGTGAAATTTTCTGCAACTGCTTGAAAAGTGCAATTTCGGTCTTAAGTAGACTATTTCTTATCATCTTAATAGATTGAATCTGTTTTTTGGTAACTTTGTTATATGCCTCCCGTATTTCTTCATCTGTAACTCTCAATGAATTTAACCTAATACCATCAAACTTTTCCTCATAATCCATAATTGCTGAGTCGCCATATTTTTCTATATCTTCCATTATCATTTTTGTCCTTTGAATTAATTCATTAGAAATGCTATTGCTGGAATTTCGTAAATTTTCAGCGTCAGACTTTGCGTTCTTAACAATTATTGTCCTTATCAAGAATACTCATCTAAATTTATCTCATGCAGAGGCAGAATCTGTCTTGGCTCCATTACAACTAAGCCTTGAGCCATCTTTCTCATTACAGGAACTATTTTGATAAATTCAGTCTTATCAATAATTGTATTTACTCCATACCACCCATCTTCACTTAATGGGCTAATTGTTGGTTTTTTTAATGCAGGCAGGTTTTTTAGCAATTTATTGAGATTTTCTTTCTTTACATTGACAAAAATATGAAGCTTTTTACGGCCTTCTACTACCCCTTTTAATAATGCTATCATATCTGCTATCTTCTCTCTTTTTTTAGGATCCTTTAGAGCATTCTTATTTGCAACAAGAACGGCAGAAGACTCCATAACCCTATCAATTATCTTCAGATTATTCTGTGCAAGAGTGCTCCCAGTTTCAGTAATATCGAAAATTGCATCAACATCTTCAGGTGGCTTTGCCTCTGTGGCTCCAAAGGAAAGGAATATCTGGACATGTTTATTCTCTCCCACTCTTAGCCACGGAGTAATGATCATAGGATCGCTGTCTCCAAAATATTTTCGATAAGCAAAGTTAGATTTTATATGAGAAGATGTAGTAGTGAGATATTCTGATGATATTCTTAGAGTTTTATTATTTTTGGCAAACTCCGTAATTAATCCTGTCAAGTCATTGAATTGAAAACTTTGTGGAACTGCAATTACTTGTTTTACTCTACCATATTCTAAATCAAGTAATATTTTGATATCCGCTTTGGCCTCTCTAATCCAGTCTTTGCCTGTAATTCCAACATCATAGAAGCCTTCTTGAACATAAGTTGGAATTTCTTGGGGTCTTAATATTTTGACATCTATTTCAGAATCACTGAGTTTTACTCTATAAGTACGCCCGCGACCACTTACGGTTTGCCATGCCTCTTCAAGAATTCTAAATGTCGCATCCTCAATGCTACCTTTTGGGATCGCGAATTTCACAGTATGCATATGAACAAATAGCAAAATCTATTATCGGCTATATATTTATTAAAAACCTTGGGAGTGTACAATTTTTATCCGCAAGTTACATTCCTGTTTTTAAGAATTGATTTATACTAATCTTTATTATGAGTTTTTTCACGTGAAACTCATCGATCATTAATATACTTTTAGATAAGATTATAAATATATTCCAATGTCGTGTTAACATATTCACACTTTGGAGATGAACTAATTGTGTTTACAGGAAGCGCTTCCCTATCTGATTTACAGAATTTATCAATTGATACTTATCAAAGGTAAAAGATTCCTGCAAATGTGGAGGCTTGATTTTCGTCCATAGACATTTTTGACGAGCTCTGTCTTCTGGATTGACAGTATTAATACTAAGTTTGAATACATCTCGCCTTACACCTCTTTGTCTCCTATATCAAAGTCAAAATTGTCAAGCCAGACTCTGAATGATTTGACTTTCATGGTTCCAAATGCTTGAAGGCAAAATCGATTTCCATGGAAATATTGTTGCCTTAAATGACGATGAGATAACTTTCGTTAGTAATTTCTATTGCATTCAAACATATAGTAAATGTCAGGAAGTTTACGTAAGTAATGACGTTATAAATGATATTATTTTTTTTACCTTTTTCTTCTTCTTTTAGGATAGTTAACAATTTTGAGCTTGATTGAATTTATCTTTAAACGATATTGTTCATAGATCTTAAGTTGAGTAACATAGAACTTCATCATTTCAATTAGAAAGACTCTAAAATGCTTTTCGTAGACATTCCAAAATAGTCAATCTCATTCATGGTACTATTGTCTATTGAGAATGTACAACACCTTATAACGTCAATATTAAAGAGAATACCTTATTACAAGACACTTTTATGTTTAGTTACTATAATTATCCTTATTTATCAATGCAAGAATTTCTTTTGCTCTGTCTACATTTACAG
>DATFPS010000092.1:0-3269 GCA_035264705.1 Nitrososphaeraceae archaeon
GCATTAAAATTTCATATTGATGATTAGTCATAACATTGCACGCCTCAATTTGTCTTAATTACAGGCCATTCGCAGATACAAACAAAACTTTTCAATTTAGCCGTAATTATAGGATAACTTTTATGTTAATTTGAAATATAAATAATATATATATATATATTAGATAGATAATAACGATAAATCGAAGTGGCAAATTAAGGGAGAATATTTTTCTTTTGAATATGATGTGTAGTGACAACCAGGAACCAACACAATTGTTAACTTAAGCTTATGGACCTAGCTGGTTGATGGATGTTTCGTCTTGCGAAAAGGCTCTGTTCACTAGCATTAAACCTATAATTTAAGATGGATTATTTTTCTCTCTGATGCTCTTCAAAAGAAATAGAACACCTACAAAGCATATTTAATATGCATTACACCTCTATAATTTTCAGGTCTATCAATAAGGAAAGTATCACAGCACTTATCTCCTTAATAAAAAGAAATCATGTGTCATTTGGAATTGGATTCAACCACAAGCCAGAAAAGAAATTGCATAGGAAAAGAAAAAGAATTTATGAATTTCTAGCTGATGATGAAACTCTAATCAAAGTAGGAAATGAATTAGTTTGAGTATGGTTGCAATTGAACTAAAAGCTAAGACAATCCTTGGAATACGTATATGTATTATTATAGAAACATGCTTATTGCAGAACAATTTATACAATCATTAGCAGTAAGAAAGTATGGAAACATCCAGTTTCAATGCATGTGTAATACATGGTATCAATCACAAGCCTGCTAAATTTTGAAACTAAAACATCATCACATTCATTTACCATATGAGAAAAAAGTAATATTGAAAGAACAATACATTACATAAAAGATAGAACTGAAAGTTTTGGCGATTATTATCCATGCAGGAAGAAATTAGATTGTAACTTGAATCACGAATCACGTATACCATTGGTTTACTTTATTCATATTTCTGTATAATATAAAGTTCAATTCTAGTTCAATCAATTATCTAGTAGGAGGTGACAAAGCCTAACTTAACAGAGTTGGTTATTTGTGTAGATGGTAACATATCTGATAGCTATATATTTATTGGTCTAGGTTTACAATTTGTCAGCATTATAAGTTAAGGTTACCGAACATTTGAAACAGAGTGGGTTTACAAAAAATCTGTAAACTCAAAAGCTCTGTATTATGTGCATTACTAGATACACCGAGAATTCAAAACTTATCGCATTTTTGATCTTTTTCGCTATTTGTTTGTAAATTCGGTTAGCTCTCTGTATCTCCATCACTTTCAAAAGATGAATGTAATGACGTAAATTATGCTTTATGTCCAATATGTTTATAACATGTGCAGACATGATATACGATACCATCTCTATGCGTGGTGTTGTGTGTACTATGTATGTATACATAGAGATATCTTTCGCTACTTCCCTACCTTTTAGCTATGTTTTGAAGAAAGTTCTCTATTAGTAAAAGATACTTTGCTTTCTAATGAAATGCGATGAATGTGATGAATATAACTATTATAGTCTTTTGTTTGCAGGTATTCAACTGCAAAATCCCTAACCATATGTATGCATCATTTTCATTTCATGTTTCATATTCAGTGTCTTAATGTCATCATGATAAATATCACTCACAAATTTTAAAACATCCATCTTTTGGGATACTATCTACTCGCGCCTATTATATACTGTTGAATACAATTTTTCATACTGAATAAATATGATTTCTCTTTATGGTAAGATAGGATACAACATTTTGTGTTGACGTTTTCCTAAAAAGACCTGAAAAGTCACAAGTATAATAGATAAATAAAAAATAAACTTTGATGTATTCTCTAGGTTAGTTGACACTGTATATTCATATTGTCCTTTGTACTATTCAAAAGCAGAACTGTCTTTGTCTTCATACTTCGTTCAAAGTTATTGTTATTCCAGTCTATCAATTACTATGAATGCTTCTGCTTGTTTTTGATATTCAAATCATCTAACTTATTATACTGCATAATAATCTGATTATTACTTTCAATAGTTAATCATTCTTCAAAAGACATGTCCAACTAAATAACCTATAAAGAATCTATTGCCAACTGAATCTGCAACGGAGCGAAGGAGAAGTTATCGCTGCTCAATGCTATACACTGCCTCCTAGTCCAGTTCGTCATTTTGCAATGACTGCTTTGATATCTTTGTGGTGTAGTTCGGTATAATTTGCTGACATGAAAAGATGTGAATATTCATGCTACGGAATGAAAATGCGTGATAGCATATTTCTCACGTAATGGCTTTTCTATATCTATTTTCTTACCTAAGGCATTGACAATTTCTTTTTGCATGTAATCTATCTTCTCTGTCAGTTAGCAGATAATTTTCCAGTCTTCATATAGTGAGTTTTCCTCCTGCCATTATTAAACATCGGTTCACTTAACACTCGAAATATAATATTAGACAATCATACATCGATCTGCGTGTGGTCCCTTATCCATATGTATAATGGTATAAACGCATTTTGAAATGGCAATGACTTTTCGTCCTTTCTATTAAACCCTAACATCACCATTCTTCCCACGAGATATTTTCTTACGTCATTTATTAGATCGTATTCTTTTAAGGGTCCATATAACTGGAAAAAATATTCTTGATTGTAATAGGATACATGCTGTGCAAAACAGTCTGATATTATTACTGGATCATTTAGAATTCTCTCTTTAGAGACACTTTTTTTTTCTTCAACCGTGATTTGTAATTCTCTGTTGATGAATTTGCTGCGTGTAAATTGTGAATCCATCTTTAATTTAGGACTGTCATTATATGCTTCTATATCTCTTCGTAATTTAATTACGGTATTCTCTGCAAGATTCATAACTTCACAATATTCTTTATCATATCTAACTCCGCTTTTTTTTCCATAAAGATAAAAAATGCACATCAGTTCATCATTTCTGATAAATGGAAAACTTTGTCTATCCGCAATGAATTCAGATAGGCGATTTGATGTATCTTCTGGAAGAATCATTCGCATATAGGAATCAGAAATTATTGTCATGACTTGATTTTATCTATCATGTCTTATCAATATGTTTAAAGGTATGCGATTCAACCAACATATGAAAGTAAATGTCGTCTTTGAATGGTACCGGTAAAAAGATCTACCTTATAGTTCATGGGCAGCATCAGTTTGTTGACCAAATAAAAGAAAAACTCGTCATGAAAGGATTTGAAAAAGAGAATATGCAATTGGCAAGCCTTGATAGAGCAGGAAAT
>DATFPS010000093.1:0-2139 GCA_035264705.1 Nitrososphaeraceae archaeon
TTTGTTCAATTTATTCTAGACTTTATAATAAAAAACAATTATAGTATATGGTAATAATTTTTAAAAATAGGATTAGCAAAACAACAATCATCACCAGAAATCATTCCAGAACCAGCGCCAGTAGATGAAGCAGGAGGGGAAGTTACCGCATTAGAAACAGAACACCAATTGACGAGCCTATAACAGATGACTCTTCTCCGGAGGATATTCTTGGAGGCACTGCTTTCGATCTTGAAGACTAACGTGTAATAGATGATGACAACGAAGTAAATTATAGCTTGCCAGAAGTACAAGATGATGGAGGAGATGATGATATATATCAATAGCGCAGGAGATGATGAAGATAGCAGTGACGAATGTAAGGTAGTGATGACAGCAGTGAAATTAGTGGAGTACATGATGGTGAGAAGATGCAGCAGGATGATATCAACAAGTAACGAAGGAAAAGCTGTCCCCACCTAATTCTACACTAAAGAATGGATTGCTCAAAGAATTAGGTATATTGGCACTCGGGATTATATTACTGCGGTAGGCATTGTACATTCACCTGCGCTCTGGCAAGCATTCCAATGTGGGTAAATCTTCGTCCGAACAACTCGAGCCTAACTCGAGACCAAATAAGTAAATATTGTAATAATCAAATTCTAGAGAGAGACGATAATTCAGACGACTGTTTTATTAGATCCGGTCTTTCCAGATTGAAATAACATATAACATGTTTTTCTCTAGTAAGGTAAATTAGCCACTTTTCTATTCTTCTAAATATGGCTATATCGTCTATAACGACATGCATTCTTCATGCTTAATACAAAGGATCGTAATTCTTGAAGCATTTTTTTCTTATCCTCTCTGTAATGCTCTATTGTATTAATAATTGCACTTGCAACTATTATAGCGTCAGCACCAGCATTTATCATAAATTTACAATGTGATGGAGTGCTGATTCCAAAACCCACTGCAACAGGAATGCCAGAATCAGCAATTATTTCTTTTACCTTTGTTATATTATTAGCAGTATATTTTTCAAAAGATTCACGCATACCTGTTATTCCAATAACTGATACTACATATAAGAATCCTGAACACTTTGATAGGATAGATCTAATTCTTTGTTTTTTTGTATTTGGAGAAACCATAAAAATTGTAGCAAGATCTAAATACGATGCTTCTTTGATATATTCTTCCGATTCTTCAATAGACATGTCAGCGAGAATAAATCCATCAATTCCGCATTGCTTTGCTTTTTGCATGAATTTATTAAAGCCAACTTTTACCAGAATATTGGAATAAGTCATTGCAACAAGAGGTAGACGGGGATACTTTTTTTTAATATCATGAATAATTTCTAAACTCTTTGGAGGAGTAATTCCATTTACTAAGGCATTATAAGATGCTTCTTGGATAATAGGCCCATCTGCAATAGGGTCAGAAAAAGGAATCCCAATCTCAATTATATCTGCACCAGCATCCACCATAGTCGATATAATTGCTTTAGTAGTTCTAATATCCGGATAGCCTGCTAAGGCATAACAAATTAGTGCAGATTCATTCTTTTTAGATAATTCTTGAAATTTTTTGATCACTAGATTATTATTATGTGGCATAGTATGCATTGTATCTATTTCTGTTTTTATAATCCTTGACTTTATAATACTTCTTTATTGATTAAAGCATACTATCGATTTTTAGTTGTATCTCCATTGTTGTTAGAGATAACAAAAGATGAAGCCCTGTAAAAACTCCTCTAGTTTACACACAGTTAAGATTATGCGAAGGGCATTGAGATATTGTATATTGTTAAACGTTCCAACTCTTATCTTTGAACCATATCTATGACTATCATCTCTTCTAGGTGTAAACTGTAAAAAACAATATTGCATATTCTTAATCATGTCAGAGAACACAAAGAAAAAAGATCTAGCACCAAGTAGGAGTGAAGATGAAAAACCTCATCTAAACAATTATTTGAGTAAAGACAAAGGATTAACATCTGATCGAAAGAATGGTCATATTTGTGACGATTGTGGTAAATCGTTCTCTACCATGGAGGAGCTTACTAGTCATTATAGAAAGGATCATCCTGAAGCACTCTAATACATATTTCCTCGTTTCGAATAATGATTGAATATATCATCATTA
>DATFPS010000094.1:0-2562 GCA_035264705.1 Nitrososphaeraceae archaeon
ATTTGGATTTATTGACAATAACCTCATCACCATATCAAAAGGTGCATTTGGCAACACATTTGATAGCAAAACTATAGAAATAGTAACAAAACATGAAATTGGTCATGCTCTTGGATTAGGACATGCAAATTTTGAAGGAAACCTTATGGCTGCTATGGTAAACGAAGGTGCAGGAAGCATATCGACATGTGAGTTTGAAGGGGCACTACAAGCTAATTATTGGAAATTTATAGACAAGGATAACAATACTCCACTCCCGCCTAAAATAGATCACATAATTTGTAAAGACTAAAGCAGATTTAGTATATACATACATTTACAATAACTTTAAAATTATCTCAATTATCTAATTCATCTAATGCTTATTGTGTTCTTAGCTATACTTTTCATTATTTTGGTGTCCCTAACAACTTTATTAGATTCTCAATATCACTATTATAATAATAATAGTAGTGGTTATGTTGCTTATGCGCATCTGATAGGAACTAATACCAGTGAAAATAGTAATAGTAGTAACAACAAAATCCAGGAATGGATACATCAAAATGATGGTATTAAAATTCAATTTACATATAAACCAGATAGACCTATAATTGATACTTTTACAGAGCTAAAATTCAGCGTACAGAATCTAACCACAGGTGAACATATAAAAGACTTTTTGGCAAGAGTAGTAGTCACAAATGGTCAGAGGTTGTTTAAATTTGAGAATATCTCTGTTGCAGATGGCGACTTCTCTGTAAAATATATATTTCCAGATGATGGCACACATCAAGTTGTAACTAGAATAGAGACCAATAATTCTGTTACTCTTGCATCATCATTTAACGTATTTGTTCCGCATCAACAAGCTCCTAGTCTATTGAATCCTTTTCCTTCTTCCTCTTCTTCTCCTTCTCCATCGTCATCAACTACTGATAGCAATAATAATCAAAAGATAATAGTCACTGCTTTAATAATAGGCCTTTTTAGTGCAATAGCAGTAATAACTATAGTACTAGTAAGAAAGAAGTAAATAGATTTATGATCTCATATAACCAGTTTTCTCTTCATCTTCAAAGTATCTTCATATTTCCACTTAACCTCTATTTTCCTTAATTTTTTCTATCTTTCTATCTTTTTAGATATAGATAATTGCTATTTGCATCATGTCCTATGTCTGCCATTGTCAATACCTTAAAGCCATTATCATGTAAATATTTAATTTCTTTTTCAAATAGATCTATAGTAGTAGCATAAGCGCCTGGATCACCTTCTCCACTATTATCTATTTTATGCCATATAACTATTGGAATCGCATCTACTGTATCACCTGTGTTATACATAGACGCGCTATTGACAACTTCGAATCTATTGTACATTTCAGAATCATCGTATGAATTCGTTTTTCTAGTATCGTCATTGGTATCTGGAAGTATAGAAAAAATAAAAAGGTAAAAATAAAAATTATATCATTTTTACTCATAATTCCTTTTTCTTATCTGTGTCCTTCTTCTTCTTCTTCTTTTTATCTTCTAGTTTTATTCTCTACTGGTTTACCAGTTGATGGTAACGTGCTTTTTCCTTTTAATTTAGTAAAATTCATTGGTCGAAATATACCATTTCTTAGCTGACATATCCAGTAATGCCCTATTCAGTTTTGTAGTAGTCCTCATTTCTTTTGAAGTCTGACTGGGTGATATACATATGCTAAATAAATGTAAATAAATAAATGACTAGATAGTTTTGTCATCAAAAGAGTTCTTGGGATTGTAATTGAAGTATACATTCTCAATATGAAGGCTATGAATTAGATGCTGCTGCAGTGTTACAGTATATGTGATTTAGATTAATAGACTCTGGAGCCTTTATCAAAGAGTTTTACGATTATGCAGATAAAGTAAAATGCGATGGCGAGAATACAATAAGAGAACAAGAGATAGTAGAAGAGAAAAGCATTAAAAGATCATTTTGAAAATAAAAAACTAACACAAGAAGAAATTTGGGAAATCAGAGATCCAGACGCAGTATTTTAAGATCCTTAGAAATTAAATCTCTACCACTCCAACTTTATTGTAAAAATTTTCTTTCAAAAGAAGAGGCTCAATATCAAGTAATAATATAGTAGACCAATATGGCATGTTTTTTTTCTCTAACGTTAAATTATATAATATGATACCTTTTTCTGAAATAAACAAATCCCAAGTAAGATTTCCTATAAGAAACGGGGAGAGTATATTTATTTCAACAACTTGATGTTGAATTAAGGGCTATGCTAATTGATTATTCTCTAAATACTCATATACACGATATATCCTTCCGGGATTAAAGTGAGAATGGTAATTCCATTTTAATGGATCGAGAGTTACCTCTATAAACTTGCTATTGTTTAAAAAATCTGTATGGCTCGATGATGACAGAAGAATATTATAAATAAATTCGCCGACCAAGACTTGATTAGGCTTTGCAACAGATGCAATCTTTACAGCCATACTTATACTAGAACCAATTATATCTATGTGGGCTTTTTCTAAACTCTTTCCATAAAGCACCACTAAAGCATCACCATAAGCTAATCCTATT
>DATFPS010000095.1:0-3563 GCA_035264705.1 Nitrososphaeraceae archaeon
TATACCTAGAACATAAAGTAAAATCATTGGCCCTGCCATAAACCACATAGTGACTCCACTACCGTCAGGTGTTATAACCGCACCTAAGATTGCCACTATAATTATGAAGTAACGGAGGTTGTTCCTCCAAAAAAGAGGATCAACTATCCCAGATACTGTAGTACCCCACATAATTACGGGAAATTGATATGAAAGGCCAAATGCAATAAAGAACTCTAACACAAACGGTACAAATTCTGATATATCGAAAAATGTTGCAACACCAATTGACTCTCCATATGTGTATAAAAAGTCAAGTACATAAGGTATTACTATAAAGTAAGCGAATAAGCAACCAATTAAAAAGAAACTACTCGAAGATATCACGATCTTTCTTAAAACTGCTTTTTCATGGGAATGCAGCGCAGGACCTATGAACACAGTTATCTCTCTGATTATGACTGGCATACCTAATATTATCCCTAGCATAACTGCAACGTAAACCTGAGCAAAGAAAACTTGACCTGGAGCTGTTTGTATAAGAGTAACATTTTCAGGTACCAGATTTTGTTTAATGAAAAGAATTACTTGACCTGCCACATTATTTAGAGGATCTGGATGTAGTATTGGAAACTTGAAGCCATTAATATCAAAGAGGTGTATACTAAAAGTCATACAAAGAGATGTTATTATTATTACTACAATGATTATCCTAAATAGATGTGATCGAAGATCCTCTAGGTAATCACTCAGGGATCTTTCATTAGACATTATCTCTTTTAATTACATGTCCCATTTATATTACGTATTTGCTTTATAATATATATATTTAATAAGCAAATAGATGTATCATCATTTAGTCCATTAAAGTTCTATTCTTCAAAAAGTACAAGGTTGTATCAGTAATCTGGCATCTCATAAGAGATGCCTATACTACCTCGGTTTGAGAATATTTCCTTATCTGTATTAGCAGTATCAAATACAACTTATAAGGAAAACATGCAAAGGTATCTACTTAACCATTTCTACTGATCTTGTCTTTTTTTATTTTTTACAGAACCCTGCCAAATTGCGAATATAGAATAATCTATAGAATACTCAATTGATATTGATCTAACTGGAAGCTTGTGCGTTGACCAGGTGGTAACCCATTGCACCATTTGGAAATGGATCTCTTACTTCTGATGTCTGAATTTTTCCAGTCTTGTCTGTCGCCCTAACTACGATTTTATAGTTACCCTTGGTTGTAACATTTAATTCAGTAGCCCAAAGAACCCACGTATATGGAGACAGCGGATCTTTAATTCTTGCTTCCTTCCAAGTGGCGCCCCCATCACTACTCACTTCAACCTTCAATATTCCTCGATCTCCTGCAAAAGCTACTCCTGCAATTGGTATCTCTTCACCAACTACAATATTCAAAGCTCCCAGATTTCTAAAAACTTTCCTGACAGGGTCGCTACCTGGGATAACAATAAAAGAGTGAGTATTATATTGTGCATTATTAGCCCAACCTTTTTTCTGCCAATAACCTTCATAAATTTCACCAACCAATTCTATCTCGGTTATCCACTTTGGATTCATCATTCCGTACAAGCCGGGGATAATAGCCCTGACAGGGTAACCATGCTTAGTAGTTAAAGCCTCCCCGTTCATACCATAGGCCAGAATAGATCCCTCTTGAAATCCTCTTTCTAAAGGTATTCCTACATCATATCCATCTGCACATCTGAATACAATATATTTTGCATCTGGCTTGACTTTAGATTTCTCAAGAAGATCTTTTAGTCTAATTCCATTCCATATAGCAGTACTGATAAGATCATTTCCAATCTTGTTACTTATACATTCAAGTGTAGCAATTTGTTGTATTGAAGGCATGGCCTTCAGTTCTTCATATGTGATTGTTAAAGTTTGGCTAACTAATCCCTTAACCTCTAGCTGCCAAGAATTTAC
This sequence comes from Nitrososphaeraceae archaeon, assembly GCA_035264705.1. Classification (GTDB taxonomy): domain Archaea; phylum Thermoproteota; class Nitrososphaeria; order Nitrososphaerales; family Nitrososphaeraceae; genus JAJNBK01. Next base: position 1,936 of record DATFPS010000095.1, read on the forward strand.
ATCAACTGTTGGAGGTATAGGGTTAATGTCCACCCTGTAGAATAAATCCGTTGGCGTTATCTCTGAGGCAAGTAAAGCTGTGAGTCTTGGATCCTCAAACCCTGCAGGCCGGGGTTTTGATTCTAACTCTGATTCTAGTGGCAAAGGCGATTGAGCGCCTTCCCTAGGAAATAAAATATTATTCAATCCTATATACATGAATGGTATGACAACGGCAGAAGCAATACCGGCCTTTAGTAAAAGTCTTTTTTTATAGTCAACCTCTGGCGTGGAGGTAGAAGTAGTAGCAGCAGTAGTAGTAGTAGAAGGAGAAGGAGGAGGAGGTGCTTCTTTAGTACCAAGGATTGAAGGTGTTCGTTTTACACTTCTATAGAAATACGCTAATGCAAACCCAAATGCCACATGAGGTAAAATAAGATACATAATTATTGACTGAACAGAAACGGATTGGATCTCAATATCTGCTAGAGTTAGGAGTATAAAAACTATAATGAATATAACAACATAGGATATTATAGATGATATCGCTGCGTTTGTTAAGTAAGAAGCGCTTGGATGGATCTTTTCCCGCAGCTTGTGAATAAATATTCCTAGCAGACCATATGCGACAAGATTGACAATGAGCGCACCTATAAAGGCAGAATATTTTGCAATAGGACCGAATGTTTCAACAGCTTGTGATTCAACTTCCCCGGGCGTAAGCGAAAATAAGGTTTGAGATGCAAGTTCAGGAATGAATATTCCACCAAAGTACATTCTTTGCACTAAGGATACAGCAATAGCTATCGCACCGGCTACAAGCCCAATCAGGAATAGTGTAATATAAAGATGGCCTAATTTTTGAACCACGTCGATACATTTACAGCGAATAATTTAACTTTTCTCCCAATCATACTGTTCATTTAATTATAATTTCTCTGTACAAATGTTATTACATACACTAATACCATAAGATCAGGATGATAAATTATTATTTTATCTGTTATAAAAAAATCAATAGCTAAGCTAGTCGTCAACAGAAACGGTGGTAGTAGTAATAGCTATCCAACTCCTATTGGGGGTCGTTTAGATTCGCTATGTTCTAATAGTTTGTGATAATTTAGTATATACCAACTCTCAAAGACCTTTCCGCATATATTGCACTGCCACTTTGGTTCTTTTGGCACTATAAGCTCATCTGCGGCAGGCATTCATTATAGCATACAAAGTCGTAATAGTTAAGGTGTTCATACATTCCTACTAGCTTAGCCATCACATATATTAAATAAAATCAGTGTTGATTTTTGGTTTGGCTTATCGTACTTTAAGATATCTCAAATAAATATAGACATGACCTATCATCATATTTATAATAGGAAAATTCGGAGGATAAACTGCTAGAGTAACATTTACTAAAAGAGAGTTACAATATCTAACAGGCCAACAATTAGGTAGAATTGCAACTATCTCTTTGGTTATACGACCCTACACAACCTCATGTATGTATCATATCTGTGACTGGATTAATTGATTCCTAGTCAACAAATATTCAAAATTCGACTATATACGATGTGATGAATAATAGAAATGAGTGAAAAAGTGATCCCATATATTAAAAATGCATTAGTGTCAATTTCTGATGCAATACA
>DATFPS010000096.1:0-6361 GCA_035264705.1 Nitrososphaeraceae archaeon
TAACATTGCAATTTCATATGCAAGTGTTTCATCAATACCCTTTGCAGAAAATATTGATGCCAAATAAGAAAGAATTGTATCGTATTGTTTATTCATCTCAGTTACAGGATCGATCTGCAATGCATACATATTTGGAATCACTTCTTTTGATTCATATCCAATATCAGGCATCATAAAAGCATCGCTTAAAGTATGAGCAGGATCAGAAGAAATCAGCAAGGTCCTGTAATTACGTTCGGAAAGTTTGATCGCAGTAGAACAGGAAGTTACGGTTTTTCCGGTGCCACCCTTACCTGTATAAATTATTAGTCTCAATAAAAACCATTATTATTGAAGTAATAAAAAAGTTTAGTAACTCTAAATAAAAGATAAAAAAACTCAGTCTACATATGCTCTTTCTGCATGTTGTGTAACGTCTAAACCAATATCTTCTTCTTCTTCCTCTACCTTCAATCCCATGGTTGCATCGATGATCTTCATAATTACCAAAGTTCCAACAAATCCTAATACCGCGGCTACTGCAATACCCATGGCCTGAATTGCTAATTGCATAGGATTTCCATATAGTAAACCCTCCGGACCTGCAGGATTTATCACTGTGCTTGCAAAGATACCAATCGCTAAGGATCCAACTATACCTGTAACACCATGTACAGAACTAACATCTAATGCGTCATCAATTTTCAAATGCTCCTTTAATAATATGATTGCATAGTACGATGCAAAACCCAATATGATGCCTAAAAAGAAAGAGTTCTGCGCGCTTATAAAACCCGATGCAGGCGTTACACCTGCTAATCCAGCTATCGCACCATTGATGGCTGCAGTTGTAGATGGCTTTCCTGCTCTTTTCCATGATAGAAGTATCCACACTACGGCAGATGTTGCAGAAGCTATATGTGTCACAAGAAGCGTATTGGCGGCTAATGATCCCGATGCCAAGGCGCTTCCTGCATTAAATCCAAACCAGCCGATCCATAGCAATGTAGCACCAATAACGGCTAGTGGAATATTGTGAGGAACCATAATATCAGGCCCAAAATTCTTTCTCCTACCCAAAACAACTGCAGCAGCAAGAGAAGCCATTCCTGCGCTAGTATGAATCACGATTCCACCAGCAAAATCAAAAACTCCTAGATCTGCGAGCCATCCCCTACCCCAGATCCAATGTGCTAATGGATAGTAAATCAAGATACTCCATGCTATGATGAATACAAAAAATGAACTCCATTTCATTCTTTCAGCAAATGCGCCAGTAATCAAAAGTGGAGTGATAACAGCAAACATCATTTGGTACGATCCAAAAGTAACGCCAGGAATAGTTGGTGCATAATCTACTGAATCATTAAATGGTACACCATTAAAAAATATCCAATTTAGTCCACCGATAAATCCTCCTTGCGAGGGAGCAAAAACTAGTGTGAAACCCAGGATAAACCAAATAACTGAAAGAATTGCAAGACCTGAGAAGGTTTGCATTAGAACAGAAAGAGAGTTTTTACTTCTGATCAGTCCTGCTTCAAAAAAACCTAGAGCTGGAGTCATAAGCATTACTAGGCCAGTTGAAATAAGCATCCATGTAGTATCCCCAGTATCTATTGGCATCCCTCTGATATACAAAAATTAATGTTATAAAAAGTTTTGAGTTACCGAATCAAAATATTATTGTAAAAGTATTAAACCATAGACTCTCTGACGGCACTATTAAAACGGTCTGCAATACGTTCTATATCCGGCAGCGTTATCATTGCATTAACTGGCAATGATAGAACATGTTCGCTAGCCCAATTTGTATTGGTAAGATTTGCCTCTGAGGAAATCATCTTTTCATAATATGGAGTTTTGTGAACTGGAGGATTATAGTATACGGTAGCACCAATTTTATTTTTTATCATCTTGTCTTTGATTTTGTCTCTAACGTTGTTTCTTTCTAATGCTATGGTATAGAGATACCAATTGTATTTCTTTTCTTCATCTTCTTGAGGAAGTTTTAATTGGATTCTATCAGCTATAGGAAGGAATGCCTTTGTCAATAATTCTGCATTTCGTCTTCTTAATTCTAACATTTTTGTGAGTTTCTTCATTTGAACCTTGGCAATGGCAGCGCTCAATTCTGGCAATCGAAGATTAAGGCCAAAAATTCTTGTATCATTCCCTTCAACCATACCATGGTTTCTGATCATTTTTAGCTTGTCTGCAAGGTCACTATAATTAGTGATAACTGCTCCACCTTCACCTGATGTCAATACTTTGCTGGCATACATGCTAAAGCAACCTATCAAGCCAAGTGTTCCAGTCTGTTTTTTTTTATAGGTAGAACCAAGTGATTGGCATGCATCTTCGATGATATCGATTGAATATTTACTAGCAATATCTATAATTTCATCCATGTCTGCAGGATGGCCGTATAGATGAACTGGTATAATTGCTTTAGATTTTTTGGTAATTTTCCTCTTTAGGTCTTGGATGTTCATAGTATAATCTGATTTATTGATATCTACGAAAACAGGCTTTGCACCAGATGCAACTACAGAGTTGGCAGTAGCAACAAATGTAAATGATGGAAGTAAAACCTCATCATCTTGTTTGATATCTGCAGCAAGTAATGCTGCATGCAATGCAGCAGTTCCTGAATTAACAGCTATAACATACTTTACGTTCAGATAATCTCTTAAATGCGCTTCAAAATCTCGTACTCTCTTTCCTCCATCGAATGATGCATCTGTAAGAGCATTCTCTTCTAGAACATTCAATACTTCACGTCTTTCTTCTTCTTCTATCCAAGGTTTATTAATGCGTATCATAGCCTCTTCGCCTGAGGACAAATTAGCAGTCACTATAAAACACAAACGATCACTTATTTCTATGGTATAATTGTTTGTAAACCATGGGCCATACTTAACACAACAACAAGAATGTTGCATCATGTGAACTTGCTTAAACAAAAGATTACTTATTATCCTCACAGATCAAGATCAAAAGACAGCAAGTCTGTCCTTGAAACACCGGAAGATTAGGAAAGACGAGTCTTTAGTTTTATCGAAGCAAAAGAGAAATATAAAATAGTTTGAATGAAATGTGGATTACTCCATGATCTTCTGAATGTATCATGGTCTGTCTGTTTGTTTGTTTGTTTGATTTATTTCTTTCCATTGCCTTTCCTACCATTGCTTTTGAATATTGTGATTTTCGCAGAAGAATCCAGATTTTCTTAGACATTGGATTTTATTGCTGATTTTGTATCTATTACAAGAATATTTTCATATTAAAGATACCTAATATTCTTTGTGTTTCACGACGCAGTTAACACATAATAGTAGGTAACTGGGTGATAATAATATGAGCAGATGTGGCAGAGTGGTCTTCCTTGGTCAAAACAGAGAACACAATAATGCGTCGGCCTTGAGTATCAATGGCTGAAAGTAAGCCGATTCGCCCTCGGGCGATCAGGAGTTCAAATCTCCTCATCTGCGCCATCTTTTCTTTTATTATCTAGGATACTTTTCTAGCAGATTCTCTATGCTGTCTATCCTTTATTTTTTGACTGTGTTCAGACTTTATTCTTCTATCTAATCTGGATATTAATTCCTTACAGGCACTCAACGGGTCATAACCCACAGCCTTTGCAGCAACCACACCAGTAGTAGTGATAACCCTAGCTCTCACAGAATACTTATGTGTCTTATGCTTGTCGGCGTAGACTATCGTAAGGCGTACATTCTCTAGTTTTCCTTGAATTTTCTTCAAGAATTTTGTCATTTGTTCTTCTATCTCCCGACGTGCTTCATCACTGTCTAGGTGAGAAATATGAATAGTAGGCTCGGTTGTTTTGGGAAGTGTCAGCTCTAACGCATCTTTGGGCGTAATGATACCAATTGGCCTTCCGTCCCCAACAACGATAATCTCCCCAGTTTTTTCAAATTTTTCTATTACACTGTTTAGACTGGTTCCCCTTTCAACTGATACTGCTCTTCTCATAATATCTTTAAGTTTGACTTCTCTAATGGTAACCATGGTGCCAATTCCTCGTGATTTTCCAGCTCTTTCTCTAGGTGTAGCAATAATTTTAGTGATATCTAAAGCATTCATAGCACCTGTAAGAATTCCCCCTGAATTAATGACTGGAAGTCGTGAAATGTTATACCTCCGCATTTTTGATAGTGCATTGCTTAATGTATCCTCCTCCTCAATTACTATAGCTCCAGACATAACTTCATCTACGATAGCGTGACCAAAATCTGAAGTAAGTATTACATCGGTTTCGCTCACAATACTAATTAGTTTTCCGTTTTCAATAACAGGCAATGCACGATTTCCAGTTACTACAATTAGTTGAGCACATTTCTCAATATCATCGTCTGAGTTCAAAATAGGCGTATTGACAACAAAACTCTTTAATTTTGACGTAGGAATAGCATTTACGCCAAGAAATTGCTTGGCATATATCATGCCTATATATTTTCCATCATCATTAGCATCAATTATTGGTATTTGATTAATATTATTTTCATACATCATGTTCAGAGCTTTTGCAACTGAATCTTCTGAACTTAGCATGATAATTTTATTAGCATTAATTTCAGATACTTTCATTATGGATCTTTGGATCTTAAAGATTACATTAAAAAACCTTACCATCTCTAAAATAGCAGTATAATGAATCTGCTCTTCATCATTATTGCTGCATCTGTAGTAATTGCTGCTGGTGCTGTGACAATTTTTGTAGCACCATTTGATACTACTATTCCATTACCCGAACCTAATAAGACTCTTAATAATAATAATGGCACCAACAGCGGCGTACTTATAGTAGCACAGAATCTTGAAGTTCCTTGGTCTATTGACATTGCGAAAGATGGTAGAATTTTTTTTACTGAAAGGGAGGGTAGAATAAGGATAATTGACGCCCAAAGTAAACTTATCGATGAGCCTGCAGCAAGCATTCGAGTTGAACAAACAGGCGAAGGGGGCCTATTGGGTCTAACATTGCATCCAAATTTTACTGAAAATCATCTGTTATATGTCTATCATACATATGCCAATAAAAGCAAACTTTACAATAAAGTTCTAATGCTCACCGAAAACGAAAATAAAATTATTGAATCGAAAGTGATTATTGATTCAATTCCAGGTGCACAATTTCATGATGGTGGAAATATAAAGTTTGGCCCTGATGGGAAATTATACATATCAACTGGTGATGCAACTATTCCAGAGTTTGCACAAAATGTTAAGTCACTCGCAGGCAAAATCTTGCGACTTAATCCTGATGGAACGATTCCAGATGATAATCCTTTTCCAGACTCTCCTGTTTATTCTTACGGTCATAGAAATATTCAAGGAATGGCATGGCATTCTCAAACAAAACAGCTATATGCTACCGAACACGGTCCTTCTGGCAATGATGAAATCAACATCATAAAAGCGGGTTCAAATTATGGATGGCCCACAGAAGAATGTAAAGGCTCAGGCAAATTTGAAGCATCAGAGTTTTGTTTTAATCCTAGTATTGCTCCAACCGGAATTACGATCTCTATTAATGACAAGCTTGGATATCAAAATGATCTCATTTTCACTACTTTAAAGGGTTCACATTTACGCCATATCGATTTAGAATCTAAAACTCAAAGCAATATACTTGTTGGTTATGGTAGACTACGAGATGTTATTGAGGCATCTGATGGCTCTTTATATATTCTTGTTAATAATAAAGATGAAAGTGGTATCGCTCAGGAAAATGACGATAAGATCTTAAGAATTCTCAAAATTAGTTAACTGATATAGATAGTTAATAGTGGAAAATATGAATATTTCTTACTTACTATAACAAATGATGAGTAATGATTTGCCAACTTGAGTCTAACTTCATTATATTGATAATTTATGAAATCTTTATAATCAGATTAAGAGTGTATAATGGGAAGATAATAGATAACCTGTGAGGAAATAGAAAATGGATAAAGCAACAAAAAAGCACTAATGACAACTGCTCAGTTAATGTAATGGCTCTCTTAAAGTAAATCGAGTCTAGGCAAACTCCAATTGTTTTACGTAGAAAAGTGACATGTATTGCTGTATTATATATAAAGGGGAAAAGAGAAAGTCGAAGACGAGATAATATTACGTTTGTTTATGTATGAGATAAAGATAATTTTTGAAAAAGAATCTGAAGGTTTAATAGTCATTCTTCTTTTAATATTGTTTTTTCTCACATGACAAGATCACTACATTTTTAAATTCGTAATTAAAATAAATTATTGGTTTTAAAGTTAGGCAAAAGAAAAGTACTCAATGAAGCAGACCTAAAAGAAATGGTCATGCCACAGAAAGGAGAAATGCTTGGCCGTGTTATCAAACTTGT
>DATFPS010000097.1:0-6232 GCA_035264705.1 Nitrososphaeraceae archaeon
ATCTGTAAAAATGAATCTTCAGCAATAGAATTCATAAATGAAGTAGCACCAGAACATTTGGAGATAATGGCAAAGAATGCAAGAACAATTTCAAGACAAATTACATCCGCAGGTTTGATATTGATTGGAAGTTTTACTCCATCTTCAGCTAGTGATTATTGTTTGGGTTCTAATCATATTCTTCCAACCATGGGCTTCGGTAAATCTAGAGCATCATTGTCAGTCCTCGATTTTATAAAGATAGTAAATAAAGTAGAATCAACTAGGTCAGGTTTGAAGAAAGTAGAATCTAAAATTAGGGAAATTGCATTAGCTGAAGGTTTAATGAATCATTACGAAGCCGTAAAGGAAAGAATAAAATAATGAGGCCTTGGTTCTCCGAGAAGTTAGAACGGCTCTCCAAACTTGATAATTACATCAGGCCAGAAAAAATTAAAAACTCTATTAAATTAGATTCAAACGAGAATTTTCTATTAAATAAAAACTTTATTTCAGAAATTGCTTTACAAGCTCTAAAATATACAGATTTAAGAGAATATCCACTAGAGCAATTTGAGGAGATATATAAACGACTCGAAGAATATATAGGCATCAGTAAAAAGTACCTCGCAATAGGGAACGGGTCAGATCAAATAATTGAATTAATTCTTTCGATTATTGGAAGAGAACAACGAGCTACTATTTTCACACCAACTTTTTCTTATTTCGTAAACCGATGTAAATTACATGATATAACAGTCAATAGAGTACCATTAAATACAGCAGATAATGCTCTACGAAAAGAAGAATTTCTAAATAGCGCCAAACAATCTAATGTGGTTTACATTTGTTCTCCTAATAATCCAACTGGCAATCAATTTGACAAGCAATTAGTTTTGGAAATTATAGACATGCTTGAAGATAAATTAATTGTAGTCGATGAGGCATATGTTGAATTTGCAGATTATTCTTTAACTTCAGAGGTTGCAAAATATAATAATATTGTCATATTGCGCACCCTGTCTAAAGCATTTGGATTAGCTGGTGCGAGAATAGGCTACTTGATATCTGATGAAAAGTTTGCACAGGTATTTAGATCAATAATCCAATCGCCTTATCCGGTTAATAGTCTATCATTAACAATAGCAAGTATAATGTTCTCTAATTACAGTTATATCAAAGCTACTATTGAATTGATTAAAAATGAAAGAAAAAGGGTGTTTGACTCTCTCTCCAAATTGAATGGAATTAAGGTTTTTAATTCTAATGCAAATTTCATTTTCATGGAAACCTATGATAAATATAATGCGATTCTAAAAGAGTTAGAAAAAGGAAGAATAGTTGTTAAAAAGATAGGCGATATTCAGGGTTATAGGGGCTGTATTAGAGTTACTGTGGGTACGAAGGATATGAATGAAAAATTTATTAAATCAATAGAAAAGGCAGTATAAAGAACAATCCATAGCGATTTGATTATCGTTCTATATCAAATATCAATTAAGATATATATATATATAAATATACATATATATTTATATATTAATCACAAATTGAAACCTTAATATAATAATTTTTATCGTTATCAAAAACTTAATTTGGTAGATGTTTTCTCTTATATGATTATTGTGATTTACTATCTTTAGACATAAATTTATTTTCGATATACATATGTAGCACGGAAGGTCCCATAACAAAAATAATATAAAATATATTTTATATGGATAATATCGTTAGATATCATGGAAAAATGATGCTGGATAATGAAAGTCTAGGAACATAAATCTAGCTTATTCAAATCTGTTATAGTTGCTCAAGGGGTGATTGATTTAATTTAAAGCTTTATTCTATTATACTGATCTTTTAGAACAAGGTTATTTCTGTTACTGATTATAACATGTGCCATAAACCATTCAAAGAGAATAAATATTATTCTTAACGCTGATCTGCTGAACATATCTATTGGTTAATGTTCTCAAAGCTAGGCTGCTCAATGTTTATATAAGTATATATATTGTCTATTTCATACACCTTAAATTTATCAATTATAGATTCAAATACAATAAAACTGTCAGATGACTATCAAGCGGTTGCATCAATATTATATAGATAAAGAATTCAAACCATTCAATCCGCAATGTATTCTTTTTGATATCGATGGAGTATTAATAGACATAAGAAAATCGTATAATATCGTAATTAAAAAAACTGTAGATTTCATACTTAATTACATAACAGGCGATACGGTTCTAAAAGGAATAGTCAATGATGATATAATCCTGAAGTTCAGACAAACAGGTGGCTTCAACAATGACACTGATACTAGTTATGCCATCGCACTCGCGATTTTAGTAAATCCGGAAAAAAGTATTAGATTAACAAGAGAATTTCTGAGCTTTATCGCAAAGAATGTAGATGAAGGCGGTATTATTTCTGTTGAAAAATTTCTATCCTCATATTTTCATTATGGAGACATCCAAAGATTAAAAAAAATATTAGTTTATCCTGCCCCAGTTGGCAACAGTATGCTTGCGACAGTTTTTGATGAATTTTTTTATGGACAGGAATTGTTCGAAAAACGCCATAAGATTAAGCCAAAATATTATTTTGGAAAACCTTTGATCGAAAATGATAAGCTTTTAGCTACCCGTCCTACGATTAATGATATTACAAAGAAGTTTGGTAGCAATGTTGCTATTGTATCAGGTAGAAGTAAGATCGCAGCAGAATATTCACTGAAACCAGTATTTGATGTATTTAATCAAAGAGCCTGTATATTTCTTGAAGATGAAGAACGTGAATACAGCAAGCCTAATCCTTACGCAATAAAGAAAGCCATGAAAATAATGAATAGTAAGACTGCGATATATGTGGGAGATTCAGCTGAAGACTTACTAATGGTGAGGAGAGCAGAAAAAGAAACAGGTATCAAAATAGCTTTTTTTGGAGTTTACGGGTGTAGCACGCAGCCAACATTAACTGCAAGACAATTCAGGAAAATTGGCGCAGAGGCTATAATAGAAAATATCAACATACTACCGAACATATTAAATAAAGTATTAATAAAATAGTATTTATCATTGGTTTCTTCTGCTACTTACGAAAGAACTGCAAAGATGGAAAGAATCACTAAAGAGACCTCTGTTACAGTAGAGGTAAATATTGACGGTACAGGAGAAACAACTATAAAAACAGGTCTTCCATTTTACGATCATCTTGTTACATCCATTGGTAAACATGCCAACATAGATATTATTCTAATAGCCGAATCAAAAGATAGAGTCATACATCATTTAGTAGAAGATATTTCAATTGCACTTTCACAAACTATAGACAAGGCACTTGGTGATAGGTCACATATCATGCGATTCGGATACGCAATGGTTCCAATGGATGAATCTTTGGCATATGTAACGATAGATCTTGTGAAACGTCAATTTTATGTTATACAATTAAAGTTATCTAGAGATACAGTCGAAGGGATCCCAAGAGAAGACATAGAACACTTCATAAGATCGCTTTCACAGAACTTGAATGCATGTACACATATAATTGTCGAATATGGAGATAACGATCACCATAAAATTGAATCAGTGATAAAAGCATTTGCGGTAGCACTCAGAATGGCTGCTAGTATTAATCAGAAAAGTGAAGGAATACCTAGTACAAAAGGTGCAATGTAATGGTTAATGTAGCAGTATTTGATTACGGGGCAGGTAACCTTTTCAGTTTGAAGGCCGCTTTGGAAAGAAATGGGGCACAGAATGTCATAATTATACATGATATGAACAGTCTCGATAAATTTGATGGTGTAGTTCTACCAGGAGTAGGCAATTTCGATCCTGCAGTAAAATCAATTGAACCCTATAAAGACATATTTATAAAATCTATTCAGGATTTTATGCCAATACTTGGCATCTGTTTAGGCATGGAGATGTTATTCAATCATAGTGAAGAAGGGACACGTGACGGTCTTAAAATATTGGATGGCAAAGTAATAATATTACCTAAGAAAAAAGTCAAGGTTCCACACATGGGTTGGAACAATCTTGAGATAATCAAAAAAGAAAGTAAGTTATTACAAGGTATTAAGGATGGGTCATGGGCATATTTTGTCCACTCATATCTGATAGTGCCAGAAAATAATAGTATAGTCTCTGCAACTTCTCAATACGGAGTTAACGTTCCAGCAATAGTTGAGAAAGGCAATCTATACGGTACCCAATTTCATCCTGAAAAGTCTGGCAAATTAGGTGCAATAATAATGAAAAACTTTCTCGATGTGTGTTCAGATCAAAAATGAAAGTGATACCGTCAATAGATCTTATGAATGGAAATGTTGTCAGATTGGTTAGGGGAGATCCTGCTAATAAAGTAGTATATAGCGATAATCCTATAGAAACTGCAAGGAAATGGGAAGCAGCTGGTGCAGATATGTTACACGTTGTAGACTTAAATGCAACATTACGAACTGGCATTAATAACAATGAAATTGTTTTTAAGATAATCGATTCTGTAAAAATTCCTGTTCAAGTAGCAGGTGGTATCAGATCAATTAACGCCATAAATGAGATGATTAACAAAAATGCAGCTAAAGTGGTTCTGGGAACCATAGCTTACAAAGAACCAGATTCCATACGACAGATAGCAAAGAAAAAGCTTGAAAAATTAGTAATTTCAATTGATCAAAATGATGGCAGAGTCATGATTGATGGCTGGAGGGAGACTTCCAGCTATGGAATAATTGATGCAATTAATCTGTTTATGGCAATGGGTATCAGAGAATTTTTGCTGACAAGTATAGACAGAGATGGAACATTAAATGGACCTGACGTCATGACATTGTCTCTTGCAAGTAGTTTCGCCAATTCACTAATAATAGCAAGTGGAGGAATTTCGAGTCTAGAGGACATTATTAGAGTTCGGAGCGCAGGATGTTACTCTGTCATACTAGGTAAGGCAGTTTATGAAGGTAAAATAAGTATAGAGAGGATAAAGACTATAGCATAGAATGGCATTAGCAAAGAGAATTATTCCTTGTTTGGATGTTGATAATGGTCGCGTAGTAAAGGGAGTCCATTTTGCAGAAATAAAAGATGCTGGTGATCCTGTAGAATTTGCACAAAAATATATTAAGCAAGGAGCTGATGAACTTGTTTTCCTTGATATTACTGCATCGCAACAAGGCAGGGAAACTATGAGAAATGTTGTTCGAAATGTAGCGAGTGTTATTGATATTCCATTTACTGTGGGTGGAGGAATCAAAAGGTTAGAAGATGCGCGTGATATTTTATTGAATGGCGCAGACAAAGTATCTATTAATACTGCTGCGGTAGGAAATCCAAAATTAATTTATGAATTAATGTCCATTTTTGGTAAGCAATGTGTGGTAGTTGCGATAGATGCTAAAAGAAACTATGGAAAAACTGGGAAGAATTTTTTTTACGATAAAAATAAAAATAAAAATAAAAAGGAATTCTGGTTTGAAGTTAGAGTTTATGGTGGAAAAGAAGGAACAGGAATCGATGCAATAGAATGGGCTAAGAAAGTAGAATATCTTGGAGCAGGTGAGATCCTTCTAACTAGTATTGACTCTGATGGAACAGAGAATGGATATGATATTATACTGACAAAAGCAATTTGTCAAGCAACGCGTATACCTATTATTGCCTCTGGGGGCTGCGGCAGACCAAAACATATGCTAGAGGTTTTTGAAAAGGCAGATGTAGATGCAGCATTAGCAGCATCTATTTTTCATTACGAGAAATCGACTATAGATAAAGTGAAAAAATACCTAAAGAAAAATGGCATAAAGATCAGATTGTAATGAGATTGTGATGATCGCTTTATCGCCAAATTACTCAGTCTAGTAAATATTATCTTTAGAACTAAATTAGATGATTTGACAATATATATTTAATAAACAAGTTATTATCTTTACAATCAACAAAGTAAGCAAGATCGTTAGTCCAGGAGGCATGTGTGTCTCTATTGCCAAAACTCTTGTATCAGCTAGAGTTTCAATAGATAAATGGTTGCTGCTCCTATTGAATTAGTAGTATAAGTAGATGAAGTTAAAGAGATTATATTGAGACTGGGGCATGTTCTGTATGTTATCACTACATTTTTAAATTCGTAATTAAAATAAATTATTGGTTTTAAAGTTAGGCAAAAGAAAAGTACTCAATGAAGCAGACCTAAAAGAAATGGTCATGCCACAGAAAGGAGAAATGCTTGGCCGTGTTATCAAACTTGT
>DATFPS010000098.1:0-5132 GCA_035264705.1 Nitrososphaeraceae archaeon
TGTAACCGGGAACAAGGCACACATGCCACTCTGAAGGAAACACAATGCGATACACATGATGAATATGTCTATGCTAATATAAACGAAAACACATCATCATCATTATGTGCTTTTGAGTTACTACACATATTATTACTACTATCGGCTTTATGATATTTATCGTGTATAGACATCTCTTTGAGCTTAATTACAATCATTTAGCATATTTTAAAATAATTCTCTGTCTTTTTTTTGAGGATGGGCTGACCATAAAACTGTGCACGATTCAATTTCTTCTTTTGCAAGAATATCTTCGTTTGGAAATAGACCATTACTTCATATAATCAATCATCACTTACAAGTTCTTTACTATTACTTTTAAGAATTGAAACGCTGATGAGAGAGGAAGAGGTTGTATAATACCTAAAAGACCAAACTATTATCTGATGTGAATCTATTCAATTAACAGGAAGTATTTGTGGGCAAGTATCGTTGTTAGTTCTGTTCTGAATCCGACTTGGCATTGTAGTAGCTAGTTGTTATTAAAGTCCCTAATCGTATATTAATAATCAATATCCAGTTAATTGATTCTTTACAAAAGGTATTATTTTGTTCAAAATTATGGACTCGTGGTCTGCCTCTATATCAAATGATACCATTAGAATAGGATAGTCTTTATTGTCTAATGATATTGTTGTCCGTTTTATTTTCTCATACAATGTAAAAGAGTATATTGGTTTGCCAAGCTTTGATTCATAATCTTTTCTATTATTCATCCTCATAACTGATTCAATAGCATGTAGTTCTGATTCAGTATCGGTCAACAGTGGAGTTAAACCCTTTCTATACTCAACTACAATTTGTTTTCCAAATTTGTTAGGAATACCTACAAATCTAATAGCGCTATCTAACTCTATTATTTGCTTGCACAGGTTATGTATATCTATTGTCATCTTTGATTCTGTTCTCTATTTCTCAAATAGATTAATAAAGCAATATAATATAACATGGAACTTGATTGAAATAGTGTTATTTTCTTTTAAAGATAGCGATAAAATACATACGATTTTCAACAATAATAATAATATCTAGGCTCCAATGAAATCTTGTAAGCCCTTAGAAAATTTAGAGATGATAGAGATATAGGTATAATAGATTCAAGGCCTATAATATGCGATATAAATTAAAACTATTTTAAGAAATGTGACATAATCTTTGATGCTGTGTATTGAAGAAGATAGAAGCAATTGTAAGAGCAGAAGTAATGAGCAGTGTGAAAGAGCGTCTTAGAGATATGGGAGTTGGTGGTATGACAATTACTACAGTAATGGGTTGGAGTAAGCAAAGAGAACTTCATTTACAATGGAGAGGCAGACCCGTATCATATGATCTTATCCCAAGGGCGAAATTTGAAATTGTTGCGCCAGATTCACAATTAGATGACATCGTTCAAGCCATTATAGAAACTGCTAGAACTGGTGAACCTGGAGATGGTATTATTTTAATATCTACCGTAGAACAAGCAATTAATATTTACTATCTTGGGAGGACATAGATAATATTATCAATTATATAGAGGAAATTTTTACTACTAGAGATTTGTACAATCACCGTTACTACTCATCAATGTAATGGATTCTTTAATTGCTTCTGATGTAATCGTTTGTATTTTTCTCTACCTTCCTCCTACTCCTCTTCTTCTTCTTCTTCTTGTTTGATTCCTTAATTAGTTTATTATTATTAAGTGATTTGTGCTTTGAAATTGATTCTGTTAACCAGTCAGTCATTTTATTTCAAATGAATCAATCATCTTCTGTGCAATCTGCAACTCCTTTTCGTAGTCTTCTTCTTGTGCAATATATGTAATGATATATGCTTTGTCGTCTTTTATTGTCCAGACTTGCATTGTCTTTAACCCTTCTGTATTAGTAAATACTATTTTATATCCTGGTATACCTGCAAGTGTAGTTGCGCTAGACTCAAGAAGATTTTCTTCGGGGATATTGATTTGAGTATTTGTATACTCTTCCAGTGTCATATTATGGAAAGGTAAATTCTTCACTTGTACCTTAAGGTTCTCTGCTAGTGATGTGTCGGCAAGAGGATAGAAATCAATATCAGCAGAATGTTGTAGAAAAGAAAGATCTAATCTCCCCCAATCTGAAGGGTATTGGATTCTTATTCCAAAGGTAGGATTATCATAAATTATCATTTTGTCACTTGTTTGTGCTAATGTTGTTGTTCTTTATTGGTCTGTAAGTGAGATCGATAATAATGAAGTCAGCATGATTATTAGCAAACTAAATAGAAGAAGAAGAACTTTTGCCAATTTGTCTCTTATACAATAACTGATTATTATATGAGTATCTTAACGTTTGTTGGAGACACATTAGTAAATATATTCATTTAGAAATGGACTATTATCCATATAATCAATAACCTAGATCTCTTTTACTATAACTTTTGAGAATTGAGAGACTAGTTAGACAGAGTTATGCCTTCTAAAGGCCAAACTATTATTCCTAATAGATGACTGGTGTTTGTTAGTTAAAGATTTCAAGCAGAAACCAAGTCTTACTCCTGGATCCTAATTCATGTCAAATATGTTTCACATCCCTCTAGGCGTGTTAACTACATGGGTTCAAATACTTGATTATGTGATACTATTATACAATACAATTACGAATACTATAGTAAGAGACTGTCACAGATGTACCAGCAAAGCTTAGTACTACTATTAATAAAATGCATATAGTCCCAGACTCTATCAATGCGGAAATAATAATAATAATAATTCAGTTTTATCATTATATGAAAAGCATTGGTGCGTCTGAGACAAAACCATAGAAATAACAGTCTGATAGTTGCTATGGCAGCTGCAAAATTTCTTGATAGACCTATTGCTAATACATAAAGAAAAAGGAGAAGAATGTGTATATATCATTGCTTCCTCAATTGACCTGAGTTTAGCACAATATTGAATGTCCCAAGGTAGGATTGCTCATCATCATCGTCTTTAGTCATATTGAGCATCAGATGCTCTCCAGTGTTGTTCTGCACCAGGCCATCTGATGAGGCTCCTTTGTAGATCATATCTTCTTCATTCGTCACTTCGGGAAGTCCATGGTCACTGTATGGTGGTTGTGTGTGTACATGTTCGTTGATAGAATTGTTAAGGTAAAATTGCGATGTCCACTCCAAAGTTTTCTCTGACCCTTCAAATGTGCGGACCTTGACATGTATGTGGATAGCTCTGCCCTCATACCAGCCTGGATAAACCGTAGTGAATCGAACAGTCCCATTATCGTCTGTCACTTGATATCCACGAAGATACATCATTTCCCCAGTGCCAGCGTCCTGAACTCCAGAATAGACTCCCTGAGAATTAGCATGCCAAATGTCTACTTGTGCTCCATTTAGAGGTATACATGAACCATTGTCTACGTCATAGACGTGAAGTACAAGATACAGTGGAATGCCTTGTTGCACTGAACCTTCTGAGCGATCTGACCTGATGTCAGAACGATTGGGCATATCATCAACAAAGTACGGGCCTTCAATTTGTTGAGGTGTACCTTCTTCTTCTATTAACGAGGGTGTCAGTGTGCATGACTGGTTTGTTGACGCACTGTTTTGAGTTGCAGATATCTCGGGAGATGGTGGCCCGAACTGTCCAGGAAAGGGCCCAGGAGAAGGAGGGGATGCCATCCCTTGGTTTGATGGAATTGATTGCGCAGAAGCTATATTAGATGCTAATCCTTCTTCTGCTGCAAGAACCGTCAGTCCAGATAAGGACAATGCGATGACAATTACGAGAATTCTTTTGTTTATTATAATATGATTCATTTATTATCTTTTAAAGGTATGTTAGGATATTATTATTTATGTTGCTGACTTTCTGTTTGCACTAGAGAATTTAATCTAGCAAGTTTTGCTTTGGAAGCTACATATTTGCTGATCTCCTTTTCAATTGTTACAACAGGTTCTCCTTTCTTCGCTATAAACCCAATCACTGTTGGTTCGAAATTATGCCTCCGTAACTCTTCTAAAACGGAATTTGCAACGTCATTTGTTGCTACGATCAGGTGACATCCATTTGTCGAGACAGTTGCATTATCAATCAGAAATTCTCTTGTTGCAAACTCGGCAATCTCTTCGTTCTTCATTGGAAGTTCATTAATTACAATATGGGAATTTGTCAATTCTGCAAGTCTTCCAACAGCAAATATGCCAGCTGTTGTAACAGGATGGACAGCAGTTATGTGGGTATGTTTATCAAACTCTGTTTCAAAATCAGGACAGTATTTTGAAATTATTTTACCAAGAACGAAATGAGGTTCAGTTAGGCGTTTCATTGCCTCATCTTTTGCAGCAGAAAGAGCGTCTAACCTAATATCATTCTGCTCAAATTTAGTTATATTGTTATGATCCATTTCAGTTAACATATAAAGACTTGCAGCTGTCATTGAACCTAATTTATTTGAAATAATGATCTGCATTCCTTCTTCTGATTGGTCATATCGCGTAGGTAATTCTTTAAGCGTATTTGCAATCGCAGTCGCACCGAAGAATAGCTTGCCTATCTTAAGGGAGCTATAGTCTTCCATGGCTAAATTATAGCGAGAAGTAAATCCATCAAGGTTTTCTCTGATTTTATCCAAAATTTTTTCATTTGGAGCATCATATACAGGAAATAGTTTGAAGCCTGAGGTACATCCTAGAAGATTTAGATATTCCATCGCGGCTGTTAACGCGATGTTACTATGAATTTCAGAATCTGGACTATGCGTTGGATCAGTTATGTGCGTAACGGAATTATTAGCAGATATGTATCCTACCTTGTCACCTCTATGTAATTCTATGTAGTCCAGAAGCGCAAATTGAGCTTCTGTATATGCTGTTAGAGAAGTAGTTACCTTTTTTACTAGGACTTTCGAATGAAAACTTTTCATAAATCTCTGAATTGCTTCTGATAACAATGTTGAATTTTCACCAGTATTAACGTGAATCCGAAATATAGAAAGTGCCCGTTTGATTTCAACTTCTTTTTCGATTTCTGGGTTATCAAAACTATATATTCTTCTAGTAAGTTCAATATCCTTGCCTTCTGCATAAGGAAAAGCATCAAACCAATTGGGTGTTATCTTTATATT
>DATFPS010000099.1:0-5110 GCA_035264705.1 Nitrososphaeraceae archaeon
AATAGATATGGACTAAACCAACATAGTGTGTATGAAGGCGTTTCACCAGAAGGAGATATTCTACCACAGAGATTACAAGAAATTATAAAATTATCTCGTGAATTGAATATAGATACCATTTACGCAGAGGACTTGATCGATCCTCGTCTCGCTAATGTTATCGCAACAGAGATTTCTAATGGCAAAGTACTGATTAAGTCCAATAGAGGGGTATTGACGAAGAAGACCAAAAAGCAGGCAGAGGATATATTGACCAGATGCGACAAAATATTGAGAATTTAAAGGTGGGTCTTAGATGTACATAGTAAGTATTGATGCAATATATTATCGATACATATTAACGGTTCCTAATTTAGGCAACTCTATTCTATTCAATATAAAAGAAGAAAATGATCAGCCAGACGTAATTGGTTCTAACTATGCTGCTAAGAATAATAAACAACTTATTCGTAGGCTTATATGAAATCTATCATAACTATATACTATGACCATGATTCTAGAAATTCTTGAATTTAGTTTTATGCAACGCGCCTTAATAGCTGGAGTTGCCGTTGCGATAATTTGCTCAATAATTGGATTATTTTTGGTATTAAGACGCCATTCTCTTTTTGGAGATGCACTCTCACATATGGCATTTGGAGGGATTGCTATAGGTATGTATACAAATGTCTACCCTATATGGACTGCCTTCATTGTTTCGATCCTTGCAGCATTAGCTATTACTAAACTAAGACAATCAACAAATATTCCTCCGGATTCGGCCGTTGCCGTATTGCTATCGTCTGGTCTTGCTCTTGGCGTTGTTTTAGTAAGCTTATCAGATGGCTTCTCAATAGATCTGTTCAGCTTTCTATTTGGAAGTATCCTATTAGTAAGCGTCGAAGATACCTTGATGATTTTAGTCATAGCAGTAACAATCTTGTCAATAGTATTGATCCTGTATAGAAAATTATTGTACATTACTTTCGATGAGGAACAAGCAAAAGTCAGTGGATTGCAAGTTACAAAGCTGAACTATCTTTTCATAGTGCTTGCAGGCATAACTGTGATTACATCAATGCGGTTAGTAGGAATTCTACTAATCTCTTCATTAATTGTAATTCCTACGATTACTGCGATGATGTTTGGAAAGGGCTTTAGAAAAACAGCCTTATTTTCTGTTTCAATATCGGTGTTATCTGTAGTAACTGGTATAATTCTCTCTTATATACTGAACTTGGCTCCTGGTGGAACTATTGTTCTTGTTTCTGTATTCATATTTATTGCAACATTAGCAACAAAATACTCTATCAAGAAAGCCAGAAGATTTGAAAAATCCACTATTAGAATTTAGATCTTATTACTATCATTACTTATGCATGCAATTACTACTATACAATAATATAAAGGGAGATTTTTATCTATTCCAAGATCGTTTCTCTTGCATTTGCAGTAGAATTTTTTCGTATGTATTTTAATGTTGATATCTGAAAATATCCATATCAACATTTTCCATATTGATTAACTCCTATAATCCCATAGAATCTAAATAGTATATAGCCATTTATCGTTCTTTTTCCGCCTAGACGCATTTGGTATAATATACATAGTCTTGAGAAAGAATTTAGTGCCTTTATATGTTCTATGCGTCTACATGTATATATCCTTAATTATGTCCCAAGCTCAAACAAACTTTTAAAAAATTATGGAAATGGAAACCATCACCGCTCTAATATTAAGTTTAACATAATCGTGCAATCTCGTAAGCTAAACAAAGAAATGAAAAACAGAACTATCATTTCTTTTAGTTAATTATTTAGATGTTCGATATTCATCATGATCTTTACCAAAAGATCTGAATAACAACCCACTAAAAACCATAATGCCTCCCATTATCGAGGCAACAATAGTTTGCTCTGGTGGAACATGCATTACAAATGCGATTACGAATGAGATTGCGGCTGCTGCCACACTTAAAGGTAACCATTCTTTAATAGCACGAATAGATCTATCTATTTCTAATCACCAACTAATAATAAGCGCATTAAGAGCATTATAATTTTTTCATCCGTTATGGCGATATTCATTGCCCCATTTGATAATTAATTACACTAATTAGCCTATAGTATTAAATCTAGATACGTCTTAATCATTATATTCATCTATGAGTTGAAAACACTATGTCATTTCTGTTTATTTTATTATCATTTTATTAAAATGAATAAACTGTTTATAGCCGATTATCATTGATTGTGAACTAATATCTGTTAAATATTTATAAAGATACAATAAACATAATAAATTATTATCGAATACATAAAGATGATGATGCAATCAATTAGGGAAATAAAACGAATTAATAATATTATTATTGATATAAGAAACTTGTTCAATGATCCAGTAGTTATCAAGACTCTGGAAAAAATAGATCTAACTGCAGAAGCTATGAAAACTACGGCTGAAAATACAAAAAATACTATACTTGCATTAGAGCAAACAGGTATCTTGTACGAGTCCAAAAAGATGATAATGGCTTCTAGAAAGACAATCAATTTACGAAAGAGTATTCAAAATGTAGGAGAAATTAATAATATCACTAAAGGATTGGAAAAGTCATTTAGAGAGTTAATAAATGAATTGAAGTTTAAGTTACAATAGGGTAGAATATTAAAGATAAATGAAAAAATGATAAAGAAAAATACTGAATATAGTATAATATTGTAAAAGGCATTATTAAAATTTTTTTTGACGATGCATAATAGGTTATGCAAATATCCCAATTATACTCCACTGTTGTAGTAGTAGAATTCATGGAATTTTCTTGAAGGAACACTCTTCAATAATTTGTCTATGTTATGCTGAGTGGATATAAGATAGGAAACCAATTTTAACCTCGTTTCCCATTACATAGACAGCTCTTCCCTTTCCAATACTCATCAGATATTCGTCATATTATTGTCATTTGTTAGTCAAATAACCCCTTTTTAGTTCAAACGGAGGTCCGATAACTACTATATTACGCCATAAATTCTGCAAGATAAATACCAAAAGAAGGGGTTACTAATTCAAAATAGGTCAATAGTATTATATTGAATAATGAAATCAGGATCCGATCAAATAGAAATCCAAGATATTATGTATTTGAATATGTATTATAAAAATTAAGTAATTGCAAAGAATTATCTTAATATGATAGCTTTAAAATCTAGGAAGCACAAAATATGAAATAATTATATATATAAGTATATAATAGATATATTTATGAACTTATAATTCTAGCTGTGGATAGTATAGCATTCAGCTAGGCTCTTATAACCAGCATGTACGCAGCATCTCCCGCTAATAAAGAGTAGCAAGATCGTGATATCTTTAAGATAGTATTGAAGAAAATATAAGATATAAGCCGGTAAATATATATCTAAAAATAGAGATATACTGATAGATGCGCTCAGTCGAGTATGAAGATTCTTTTGTTAAAATAGCAGGTCTAATTGGGGGGGAAGAGTACCTTAAGGTTGCTCGTGCACTTTTAAATACAGAAGATGCGACCGATGAAGAAATTGCAAGTGCCACTGGTCTAAGGATAAACATTATTAGAAAAGTTCTGTACGATATGTTTGGCAAAGCACTAATTACAGGTATAAGAGTAAAGGATGAGAAGAAAGGATGGTTTGTCTATAGATGGAGAGCGAAACGTGATCAGATCGATAATTTTATAGATAACCAAAAGAAAAAAATTCTCGACAGATTGCAAAAACGTCTAGAATATGAAGAGTCATCCGAGTTTTATCATTGTGGGAATAAAGATTGTCCTAGAACAAAATTTGATGCTGCCGTTGAATCATTTTTCAAGTGCTCCAACTGCAAAGGACCGCTCAATATGGTAGATAACAGTAAGGTTAAGGAAGCATTACGCTATAAGATTGAACAGATAACATTAGATGTATCCTTAAGGAAATAATAAGATTATGACATCTTATAATACAAAACTACCTCTCCATTATTTTGTCTTGACACCTTTATCAATTCCATTTTTATACCATCTGAGACTCTTTTATAACCATCCCCTTCTACTAATGTAGTCGCCGTTCTCCCACCTACAATTCTAGGTGCAATTGTTACCATTAATTCATTCACGATTCCTAACTGAAGGATAGACCAATTTAATTCTCCTCCTCCTTCAACGAGTATTTTATTAAATCCCATCTTTTTAAGAATAGAAAATAGCTCTGTTAAGTCAACAGTTTTTGTTCCTGCAACAATCACTATTGCACCAGCACTCTTAATTTTATCAACTCTCCCATCAGAAGCTCGTTTTGTTACTGCTACTATTGTATTGATTTTAGATGCACTCTTCAGAATTTTTGAATCAAGAGGAATTCTCCCTATGCTATCTACTATTATTCTCACAGGGGTTGTTCCATGTCTTTTAACCAGCCTTGCCGTGAGTCTTGGATTATCTGCAATAACAGTTGATATTCCGATAATAACTGCGTCAACAGAAGATCGCAATCTGTGAAGTCTTCTTAAATCTTGTTTTGTAGAAATTTTTGAATCTCCAAGATTCGTTGCAATTTTGCCATCAATTGTCATAGCTGCATTTATCAGTACTTGCAAATTAGATATCTACTCCATCTATAAACTTGCCATTAATCATCACAGCTTTGATTGAATCCTGACTTGCTCTATGAACTATTGATGCATAGGGGTCATGAATTGGATAGAGATCAATATGATTCTTGTCTATAAATAAAAGATCTGCTGATCGCCCATTTTCTATATACCCGGAATTCAGGCGAAGGATTTTAGCATTGTTTACTGTAGCCATCATGAGTATTTCTTTAGGACTAATGAATTCTGGCTCTGTTGCCCGTGATGCCTTCCATAGATAATCCAATTCCTTAAAGATGTCAGGAGAATTTAGCATAACATTATCTGTTCCTATGCCAATAGTGCATCCTAGTTTTAACATTCTTGCAACTTTTGGAACACCGACTCCCAGTATTCCATTTGATCTAGGGCATACGATTACTCCTGTTCCTTTCTTCGCTACTATAGAAATATCCTCTTCATCGGCATTAGTCATATGAACAAGAATGTCAGGTTTTAAATATTGCATTATTCTATATAC
>DATFPS010000100.1:0-2975 GCA_035264705.1 Nitrososphaeraceae archaeon
TTGTATTTTTAATTTCTTCGAATCTTGGCAAATCATTCAATTTCTGTGGATTACAAAATACTTCGATCTCTGCTTGATAGAATTCTCTTAGTCTTAGCAAGCCTTGTCTTGGAGCTATTTCATTTCTGAAACTTTTACCTATTTGCGCAATTCCTAGAGGTAATTTTCCTCGCATAGTTTTGAAAATTCGAGCAAAATCAACAAAAATTGTCTGACAGGTCTCTGGTCTTAGATATGCTTCCTCCTGAGCTGGACCTATATTAACCTTAAACATCATGTTAAATCGCTTAACAGCATCTAATTCTCCATTACAGTTTGCACATTTCAAGTCATGTTTCTTTATAATTACATCCATCTCTTCGTTGGTCATTCCTTCATGAACGTCCTCACCAATTTTTTCTGTGATATATCTATCTGCTCTAAAAATGGATTTGCATTTTGAACATTTGACAATAGGATCTGTAAAATTGTTAATATGTCCTGATGCAATAAAAACGCTCTTACTCATGATTTGAGAGCCATCTATTTCCATCATTCCATCACGTCTAACAAGTTCTCTTCTCCATAGATCGATAAACTTATTCTTCATATTGACTCCTTGTGGACCATATTCCCAGAAGCCAGCTGGAGCATCTGGATAAATTTCACAACTTGGAAAGTAAAAACCTCTTTCAAGCGCCAATTTCATTATTTCTTCATAATAGATCATATTGTTTAGAACTCCTCAATTACATGTTTTAAATTTACTGCCGTTATATCTATAAATGCTTCATTTGATTATCTCGTTTTATTAATTAATGAATGAATGATTAGTAATCTATTCAGATATGTAATTCAATCAATTAATGCGCGATATATATTAAAATGCTGTAACTATATGCGAAAATTTTGTAATTATGCTAAAATTTGTTGCCACTGCCAAATTAATTAACATAAATCATGATTCTAATCTTTCATAAGCCATTATGATATGGAGTATATTTAAAATTTATGTACCTTTTAAGGCGGCGGTTGTTTAATTAAGAGCTTTGATTCTAAATTTTATTAATCATCTCATAACAACGACATATCCTGATTATGCGGATTCTATCTATTCGAAAAGGAATCATTATACTATATATATATATATAAGTATATATATACACAATTATACATTAATACGCATTTCTCTGAAAGACATGATGAATAACATATATCTACAACAACTGATTTTTGGCGTATTTTGCTGAGATAAAATTTTCTTAAAGGTCTTTAAACCTCTCATGCAATAAATCAACTTACTACATATTCCTGTTCGATTATTACTCAATATTTGAAATTATATTGCAGCCAATTTTATTTTTTATCAACTGAATTTCATGTGTGTCGGTGATGACTGTGACATGAAAACTTATTTTAGGATAAATGATGTGGCTAAAATGTAACAATTAACTGCTCTAATCTTACGTGGCGTTTTTATTCTAGTATGAAGAGAAACTTTGCAATAGACATTGTCTATAAAACTTGGAACAAGCGATCTAGCAAAATATCCATTTCTAAATGAGGCTTCAGATTACATTCGAGAAACGCATTTTGATTTTGAGGAATTTAACCGGCCTGAAATGAGTCATATTATTGACAGAGCAGTAGAGAGAATAGAGACAGAAATAACCAAGGGTTCAGTCTACGAGAAATTAGATAAGTATGAAATAGAAATACTTACATTTCTTGTCACACTCATGATCGCAAAATCTATAGGCATTGAATCCATACTCAAGAAGTATTCTTTGTTTGAAGCAATGAGAACCGAGAAGTATTTGACTGAGGATTTAAGGAAAGAAAGAAACAACGAAAGAAAACGTCTTCTGTTATTCAAAATTTTTGAAGACTTGTTTAAAATTAATGTTGATCTAGATTCTAAAGATACCAATCTATTCAAAGTTAGAGTAACTGATTACCTTACACGAGCCTTGAATTTTCATGAAGAAGAATGGAAATTGATTAACAGATTGGTCCATAATGGATACGTCTATCTTGATGCTGATGAAACTGTAAGACTCATTAGAAGCGAGCTGACTTCACTAATTTATTCTCGGATCAAGACAATGACTTTATCAAACTTACCAGATTCTATCAAAGCAAAGGTAGATGATTTGAGAATAAAGCTTCAGCCCCGTTATGAGTATCGAAGATATCAGCCAACAGATTATCCACCATGCATAAAAAACTCATTAGAGGTAATGAACAGAGGGGAAAATCTTCCACATTCTGCAAGATTGATGCTTGCGACATATATGCTGGCAATCGGAAAAAGTGTAGATGATATTGTAATACTTTTTCATAATGCACCTGATTATAATGAGAATATTACAAAGTATCAAGTAGAGCATCTGGCTGGCAACCGTGGTAGTCATACAAAATATTCTGTTCCTTCTTGCGAAAAACTTCGAAATGAAAATCTTTGTTTTGCAACTGAAGAATGTAACGGAATAACGAATCCAGTTCAATTTAGGTCGAAACTTGTTCAAAAAAAGACATGATTCCCAGTAAAGATAAGGACAAAAGTATGGCCCTTGTTAAGAGCGCATTTAGAGAATATTATTTTAAACATAGTAAAAATATTGGTATCCCACCACGTATAGGAGAGCGTGAATTTGGATATAAGCAATTTAATTCAGGGATCGTGCGGCATCTTTCGTTTAGAACTATTGGCGAACTTTTGGCCATTTTGATCAGGGAGGCTCCATCAGATATCTACTGCTCAAATGCATTCTATAGATTTCCAACCTACCCTATGCAGGAAAAACAGTGGGGTGGAGCAGATTTAATTTTTGATATTGATGCAAAAGATTTGCATCTACCTTGCGAACAGACACACTCCTACTTTCTCTGTTTAAATTGTGGAGAAATATTAGAGAGAAATACTAGTTCATGTTCTAAATGTGATTTCTCTAAGATAGATCACATATCAGTTCCTTGTAACAAATGTGTGTTGT
>DATFPS010000101.1:0-2902 GCA_035264705.1 Nitrososphaeraceae archaeon
GATCAATGGTTGCAAAAATTGCATAGAGAATATATAAACAATAAAAAAATCTGCGATTTTGAAAACGATCCCACTGCATGCTTTAATCTAGGAATATATGAAGAGTTTGAAAGAAATCTTAAAAGTTGGAAAGAAGGAGGGTTCATAAAAATAATGCTACCTGTAAAGAAAGCAATCCGAGTAAGCAAGAGTCCAATATTCTCACTCGCAAAGTAGCGTGTTTCTGATAATACTGATGCTCGTTAGCACTCTCTCAATCATTTCAAATTTGATTATCATCTATGAATATGTTAGAACTTGAGGAAGAGGAAAAGCGTAAAAGGTTTATGGAACATCAAATGAGTTATTTAGAGAACGTGATAGAAAATGGCGAGCCTCCTGGATCGCCTGATGATATACATATGCATTTTGTATGCGTGTTTGACTACTAGATATCGATTCTATAGGTACCTGCTATTATAATGAAATAATGTTAGTTCTCAATCAAAATGCAAATATGTCTGACGCTTTACTTGATCAATTACCATAACAGAAAGATCACTAAATTCTCTTCCTTCCAAATCGATGACTTTGCCTTTGAAGGCAGTTTCTTTATCGTCTTTAGTGAGATATTCAAAAACCCAGACTGTAAGATTTGAAATTTCAATTCCATTTTTCTTCAAAAATAAGGCAATATCTGATTGCATAAATTTCTTTGAGGGATTAGCAGGCCAAGGTCTTGGTAATAATATTACACTTTTTCCATCAATTATAGCTTTGACTAATTCAGATTTTTTTTGTTCAATATCGCCAGTTACATGAAAAGTAACAATGTATGCCTTATCAAGGGGTACTCGGGATTTCGCTGAGGCCATCTGAATTGAGCTAATACCAGGAATAATTTCGACGTTATCATCACCAAAAATTTCAAATAGTCTATCGACCACTTCTGATTCTGAAAAATTGACATCGCCTGTAAATGGTATCGTGCAATAATCACCTTCCTTCATTCTATTATGTACATGCTGATAGACATTTTCTTGATTCTTCATGCTAACCACATAAACCTCTTGTCTATTTCTATCGATTATGCTTTCTATAGTAGTCAGAGTATACTTATATCCTATAACATAGCGTGATTGACGAATGGCATCTTTAGCTATATCTGTCAAATATTTTGGAGAGCCTGGACCAACACCAATAACAAATAGCTTCTTTGGCATTATATTATAGATATAAGCAATGAAGCAGACTTTAAAACCTTAGAGATATTAGTTGTTTGTGAAACGTTTCGCAAATATGTATTCGCAGTTGCTTTTACTCTAACATAATAAAAACCAAAGATCCTAGATGACTACTTTTTGGACATGCAGTATATAGATACGTGGGTGGTGATCCATTACAGAGTGGACTTTTTCCATAAGTAAAGAATGATTACAGATTCAATTTGCCGTATATAATTCATTTTCTTCAAATAAACACCTAGCTCAAATAAAAATTACAACATAAACTCAACAGAAAAGAAAGTAGTTGTTGTTACTGTTATACGCTTATAACTAGCGCATTCTATCGAGCAAAATCGTCTTACCAATTTACACAATAATTTTGACAATGTTGCCATTATATCTATCTTCCAAAAGGGTTTACATGAGCGAATTAAAGCTCGAATTTGTCGGCAAACAAGTCAAGGATATGTATGGTACTTTTATAGGAAAAGTAATCGGTATAGTAACAGATATTGATGGTTCAATTGAATCTGTGGGTGTAGATTGCGGTTCTGCTGGTTTAAAACATTTAGCATATGAACAACTCCTAGTTCAAGGAGATTATGTAATCTATATTCCAAGATGGCGATTGGATGCACAAAAACTACTGCGACAGAAAAATCTTACTCTAATGAGGATAAAGGCGCTTAAGGATATAGTTGCAGAAAACGATTCGATGAAAGATGACGCTGAATCAATTTACATAAAATATGAAAAACGACTGAATGATCTTGAAAAGGATGAAAAACATATTCATGAGAAATTGCAGGAAAGGTTAGACGAATTAGACAAAGAAAGCAAAGATATCAAAACAGTATTGTTTGATGCAAAGCTACAGCATAGAAGCAATGAAATAACAGAGGATATGTATCAACAAATCAGCATACATACAAATGAATTGATGGAACACATTAACCTTGAAAAGTCTGAGATCAATAATGTCAAGACAAGACTTACACAGCAAACCCTGGAAAATAATGCGATATCCACTGTATCAGATGCTGAATCAGCTGTCCGGGAAATGCCTACTACTGAATCTGCTTTGCAACAACAACAAGAAGGTTCTGTCTCTAGACAAAGTATTACTCCGCAACAGATCGTAGGCAAGAATGCCACAAGTAGTGCTGAAGAAGAAAAGCCAGTTGAAACACACGCCGACAACGTTGATAAAGAAACAAGTTGGTTAAACCAAGTAATTCCTAGTAATTCCTAAATTAGTAGTAGTGAAGAAAACTAAAATCTTAGTTAAGATGTTAAAATATAGAGAAAATCTGGAGAAAAGAGAAAATATAAGAAAAATGATCTAGGTCATTTTTCCTGTCTTGGTGATGTCTGTAGAAGCTCGCCAATTTCGTTGTGCATTTTTAGAAAGTTCAATCCTTTTTCTGTGGTCTTGTAAGTCTGAGAACCTTCCAAGTACTCTAGTAAACTGTTTTCAATGAGCACAGAAAGATATTCTCTTAGCTGTGCATAGCTCAGAAATGCTTTGTACATAATTTTTGTCTTTGTGGCTCCACCATTTGCTGCTTCTAAGATCATTGCTACTATTTCTGTTCTGCTTCTGTATTTCACAACAAAATACACTGAATTTCTTTATTTTAATATATTGACACATTATAGTAGAATAATGTTATAGGTTTATAATACATTTCGGCCTT
>DATFPS010000102.1:0-3448 GCA_035264705.1 Nitrososphaeraceae archaeon
TAATTGTTCAACTAATTCCTTTACTTCTTCTGCTTTCCCACGACCAATACCGTATTTTGACTGTGTAAGATTACGCTGGTTTACTATTTTAATAACAGAATATCTAGCAGCGTCTGCTAAAGAGATCGCTTCTCTTGTTACACCTCTTCTAAAGGATAGGTGAGATTACTATAGATATCTTTAAAGTTAACATTTATTATTATTGTTATTATTATTCCATCTCTTCAATATTGATATGCAGTTTAATCCCTAGGAAATGTTCTAATTTTTTTGCCATTATTTCATCAGGTTTTAAAGTACCTGTTTCAAATTTTCGCAGTATTGTTGCTTTTTCATTCATCTTTATTCCTAATTGTTCATGCGTCAGACCTTTTTTCATGCGTGCTTCTCGAATAATTTTAGCAAACTCGGGATTAAGTACTATATCATCTGTCATCGAGATCTTTCTAAAAGGTTTGATCATTTTCCTGGGCGCAGTATTACCTATAGTTTTCTTTCTAGCAGTTTCTGAAGGCAAATATGGTTTACCACGTTTTGAACATGATATGCACACGTTGAAGACTGTGGTATCTATCATGACTTTTTTTTGGCCGTCTGTCACTTGACGTCCACACAATTCACAGAACGAAGACATTGAGATTATTTTTGATTAATGTAAATTTAGTCTTTTCTTAGAGTCTGTTCGACAGTAATATTAAGAACAATTTCTGCAATGTCACTAGCATATTCGGCTACTCGACGAATGCTTTCTGTGATAAGTTTAATTCTATACATTTCATTAATATCTTTAGCTTTCTCTGATGAATGTGTGATTGCCTTTTCTAGATCATCAATTTTACGAGCGTTTTCTATGGCTCTATCAGCAGAATTGTAGTCCCGCTTGAACATGGATAGGCATGCTTCGTCCAAAACTTCAAGCGCGAAATTGCTCATCTTGGCTATATTCCCCACTGTGTTTTCATTCAAAGGCTCTGTCATTTCGATAATATCTTTAGCGATTATGGTTGCATGGTCCGCAACCCTCTCAATTGCTTTGGTAATTAATCTATATCCAAGACAGTTTCGTGAATCGTCCAATCCAATTTCTTTTAATAGATGTTCATTCTTTATTGCAATGTTTAATTGCCTAACTATGTAGAAGCTAAAACGATCTACATCATCATCAGATTTTATGATTTCTTTTGCCAGTTCATGATTATTCTCACTTAAAGATAAAACAGCGTCGCGATGCATAGATTTCGCAATTAATAGCATTCTTTTAAATGCGGCATCTACTGAGAGCTCGAGTAAATTAATTAGGACTTGCAACGTTATGCCTCCTGCAGAATCTGCAATGATCTCTGTTCCCATCAAAACTCGCTTTACGACATCCTTCATAACCTCCCGTTGTTCACCGGTTAATCGTCCAAAGTCTTTTGGAATGACGTTTATGATATTATATCCTAAAAAGTAAAGTGAAATTAATTTCCGTGCAAGAAAGTACGGATTATTATTGTCCTTTGCAATCTCTATGGTAGCTTCTTTTTGTTCTTTTGACATACGTTTTGAGGCAGGTGCAAGTTGGAGAAGAGAGTTTCCTTGTCTAAGGATTACGACATTATCACCTTGTTTTAGCCCTAGGTCTTGAACCCATTTTTTTGGAAGAGATACTATGTATGAAGATCCTCCTGTATATTGTATTTTTCTTGTCTCCTCATTTTGGTCAGTTCTATTGATAGTGTAAGCTTTCTCCATTTAGAGAAACAAATTCGCCTATTCTATATATATGTATTCGTCACTATATAGACGAAACGAAAAAATAAATGTACGCCATAAACTCATTATTCTTACTTGAAGCCTTTACCATTAGATTGGCCTAACAAAATATATTGTCATATTGATGCCATTTTTGGTGTCGGAATTAGCTCGGCACTGCAAGAAGATCTCCAGTTTGAATATTCAAAAAAGACCGGCAGAATCAAAAATTTCAGCATTGGAAATGAATTGGTTGCTACTTTTCGTACAGATGGAGGAATAGCTTTAACAATATTTGGAGCGACAGAGTTGTTAAAAAACAAGCAATTCAGAGAAAATTGCGTCATACCAACTCCTGAGGCAATCCCATTTGTCAGTGAAGGTAGGTCCCTATTTTGTAAACATGTTGAATGGTGTGGTTCAAATATCAGAGTCGGTTCAGATGTCGCAATTATAAATAAGGAAGATAAAGTTCTAGCGACAGGGAAAGCATTATTCCGATATAACGTAATGAAAAAGTATCGTAAAGGTGTTGCTGTTAAGATTAGAGAAGGAATAAAAAGCCGCCTTGAGGATTAATAATGACATGATGCGTGGTGGCAACCGTGAAATGAGACGTATGTTAGATAAGATGGGACTTGAAATGAAAGACCTAGGCAGCATTGAAGAGGTAATTATCAAAACGGAGACCAAAGAGCTATATCTGATAAAGCCTCAAGTATTGGAAATGAAGGGAAAAGATAGTACAATTTTTCAAGTAGTCGCTACTGATATAGAAGAGAAGCAAAGAGATGTTCCTGCAATTAAGGAAGAAGATATCATTCTAGTTATGCAACAAGCAAATGTATCAAAAGAAAAGGCAATCCATGCATTAACTGATGCAAAAGGAGACATGGCTCAGGCAATTTTGAGTCTTACAACGTAAGAGAAAGGTCATCAAAGTCAGAAATTTGTATGTTCTTAAGAAATTGAAAAATTACCAATTCAAGTAGGTCGTTTTGTTGGTTTGACAAGATGTCAGATATATATTTCTCTTTGCGGATAAGGCAATATTCTTCTTAAATAATGACCTTTTAATGGATCATATTCTAAAATAAATGTCGAAAGTAAAGGGTTTAATATCCGAGCTCATTCCTTTGTAATGGTTTGGAACAAAAAACGTCATCTGTTGAAGTTATTATAAATGCACTGTCCGAACTTGAAAAAGATATGGATAATCTCAATTCCAGAGTACAGGAAATGCAAAAGCGTCTTGTGGGTTATTCAAATGAGGAAATTGAAAAGTTAAACCAACAGATTATTGCTCTAGCTAACAATGAAGCGAAAAAAATAGTTGATGCTGCAAAGGCAGAAGCGGAGAAAGAATCTTCATTAATTGTAGCTGAAGCAGATAAACAACTTGCAAAGATAAAAGAGAGCATTGATTCCTCATATGACAAAGCAGTAGATACTATTGTCAATGCGATTCTTACTACAAATGATTCAAATAACTCCATAAGTATTAACAATAACGATGTAGAAGCAGTAAAGAGAGGAGAGAATATTCCAAAGGGATCAGGGACAGTCACAAATGGAACAAACAAATCTCCTTCTGACAAAACCCTACAGGAGAAGAAAGCTCTTTGAGTAGAATCAACAGGCCTCAGAGGATTTTTGGGACTGTAAGAGCCTTTTCTGAAAAGGGAAAGATGCTTTCAAAAAGTGAGTTAGAGTC
>DATFPS010000103.1:0-3208 GCA_035264705.1 Nitrososphaeraceae archaeon
TGGGCACATATATTGTTAATTTCCTGTCAAAATTCAATCTTTATATCTTAATACAGTTTTACTTATTCTAAGAGTAGTATATTCTTTAAACCAAATTCATCTAGTAATAAAAATGTCGCATAATTATTAGAAAGCATATGAGAATTTCTTTTAGTACCAATCATTGTACATTTATATCCTTGCCTCTATGCGGCATATTTTTGTTAAAGGTTATTTCAAGTATTCCGTTTTTGTATGTAGCTTTGGCTGTACTACTAGTATCTGTTTCTGATGGTAGGTCAACTAAACGATGATATCTTTTACTTTCTGCAGCGTCGATGGCAGATATCTCTACTGAGGTGTCATAAGCATTTACTTTAATATTCTCCTTATTTATACCAGGCACCTCTACTATAACCTTAACTTCTTTATCAGTAGTTAGAACGTCAACTATAGGCTCTCTTTCTGCTGTAATTTGAGGTTCCTCATCATCATCAGCATCAATACTATTACTAGTGCCACCAAACATTTTATTACGTCCACTGGGGCGTATGTTGCCAAACTCTCTTATCTTTGGTTTGCCATCAGGCCCGATGTTTACAGAATAGCCATAAACTATTGGTCCTATTTCTCTTACCATATCTCCTTTTGGTGTTTCATATTCTCTTACCAATTCTTTTGGTGCTTTTGATTGTATGTCTTGAAATTGTTGTTGTTCAAACATTCTTTTCATTTCTCTTCCTATTGAATCAATAAATTCTCTAAGGATGTCACTATTAGCACTATTACTACTACTACCGAAGAACCTTCTAAACCAATCATCTGGCTCTCTATCTCTAAAACTCAACTTTCCCTATCACTTGATAAATTAGAATGCGGCTTATAAAATACTTAACTATTTAAAACAAATCTGCTAATCATAATTGATTTATCTTCTAACAGATTGAAATATCAAAATAAACACGACGAACCAACGACGGAGACGATAGTACTTAGTTCTTTAATTTTAGGACGAGTAATAGTAATCATAAGCCATATCTGAGAATACTGGCCAATTGAATACCTAGATAGCTACGGTATAAAATATACTATAAAACTTGTTCCAATAATTCCAGCAACAATAAGAGCCGTTAGTAGTATTCCTTTTTTACTTACTCTTTTTTTGTTTGTATTACTATTACTATCGCTTGCCATTTTATAATGTAATTGTTTATTTTTTACATATATAATTTATGGTATCGAAGGGGCTTTGGAAGTATGCGATTAGTCAATTTGTTGATGTTTGTAACCTTTTTTAACTAACAAAAGAAACAAATGCATGATCAATCACAAGAGTCATTATAATAAATCTTGAACTAACTTTTGTAGATCTGTAAATATCACTATAGTCTTTAATTTACAAAGCTTTAGAATCCTTCTACATATAACCAAGACAAGTATGTAAAGTGCATTTATGAAGTATAGTTAACTAAATGCTATTCTAATATAAGGCATCAGTGCAAATAAAACATTATTACTCAATGGATGAAAAAGAAGTTGTGGATGAAATTACTAGGCCTTGTAATGAATGGATATCTGAGTAGCATGCTACAGAATATTTGAGTAGAGCAAATGATCTTTCCCATTGAAAAGAAGGAGAATCTGTGCTTTTTGATCATATTCCTCTTACTACAAAACGTATATAGATCTTAGAATAGGGGATGAAGATTATTAAGGCTGCTTAAAATGATAAAAATTAGTAGAACATACTTTCCAAGATCCATTGCCTGAACTTGGCTATTTCGATGATATCATATCAAGCTTTGCCATACATCATCTGACTCATCAGCGCAAGTACTCTCTTTATATAGAAGTCTTTTTTGCACTTGGACCAAAGCATTTTCTGTAACCTAGAAAATGTAGCCTCGTCTACCAAAAATCTTCACCAAAGGTTCCTATTTACAGTAGGTAAAACAATAGATACAAAGGACAAGCCCAATAAATTGCTACATATGGACATCCAACTTGAATGGTTATGTAATATTAGTTTTATCGATATAGATGCTACTAGAAGAGGCTTGAGTTAGCATTTTAATAGGATTCAGACCATAATAATAGTTATCATATATCTAGGCTTCACTAGTCAATACAATGGTTAAAATTCACAGTGCTAACTCTAAACATAGCATATATTACTTTGAGATAAAGGTAGAATATCATTTAATTATACTTTTTGTTATATTATGTTGGAAGAGGATAGGCTTGTGTAATTCTAGTGAAACTAACTCAAACAATATTGTATCAGCATCGATTTCATATTTTTATTGTCAATCTAAATTCGTCCGCTACTATACAAAGCTTTCTAAACACATAGATAAACACATAAAGGCTCGTTGCTGCAGCGCTAGTGATCATATATCGTGATCGTATAAGATAAACCATGGCTCCGTGTTATATTTGTGGAGTAACTGAAAGCATTCCCTTTAAATGTAATTACTGTCAAGAATCATTTTGTCATATCCATAGAATTCCCAGTAATCACTCATGTCCTTTTATAGACGAATACATAGAGAAAAGAAAGAGTGTATTTTTAGATAAAGGCCATAATGTCGGAAGCAGGAGCAGCAGCAATATCTTGAGTTCGTTATCCGGAGCAATAAGAATAAAATCCTCCAAAACCGAATTATTGCATTTATCTGTTGCAACGTTCTTAGTCACTGCAGTGGGTCTTTCATTAAACAACTACCGATACATTTCTTGGCAATTCTTAGCTATATTTATCAGTGCATTCCTTGTTCATGAATTAGCTCATAAATTCTTGGCTCAATTTTACGGGAGCTGGGCAGAATTTAGAGCTGAGATGTATGGTCTTATAGTAACAGCAATATCAGCCTTACCAATTATGCCGTTTAAGTTTATAGCCCCTGGTGCTGTCATGGTTGGATTATCAGATAGAAACAGATTTGGTAGAGTTGCATTTATTGGACCATTAACGAACTTAGTCATGGGGTTTACATTTCTAGCCTTATCATATTACTACTATCCATACCATCCATATTTGGCAGCAGGTGCATCATTTAATGGCTGGATTGCAATATTCAATCTAATACCCTTTGGTCTATTAGATGGACAGAAAATTTTTGATTGGAACAAAATTGTTTGGGGTTTGACAATGGCTATTTCTATGGGACTATTTATTCTTGCATATATCTAACTTATCTTTTTAATGCTTCAATTTTCTAGTCAGACA
>DATFPS010000104.1:0-8508 GCA_035264705.1 Nitrososphaeraceae archaeon
GAAGGAATTGCGTAAGTTTTGTCCAAAATGTAAAACTCATACAGTTCAGTCTGTAAGTATTTATAAGAAGGGAAGGGACAGAAAGACTGCAGAAGGTACACGCAGACACGCAGAAGATAAAAAAGGTTATGGTGGTCAAAAATTTCCTGAACTGAAGAGGACTGCCAAAACTACAAAAAAAATCACATTACGGTATAGCTGCAGGAGCTGCAAGAGACAAACAATGAAAGAAGGTATGAGAATGCATAAATTAGAGATACAACCGTAGGTATGTCACTCAAATGCGTAAGGATACTATCATGATTCCCAAACCACGAAGCAACTTTCTGTCTGTTCAATGTATACGATGTGAAGAACAGAAAGTTATCTTTAGTCATACTACAATGGACCTTTTTTGCAAATCTTGTGGTGAATTAATTGCTAAGAAGACAGGAGCTAGAGCAAACATTCTTGGTAAAATTGTAAATGCCATCGATTAACTACGGCAGTAGTCTTTCTGCAATCTGAAGTTCTTTAAATGTATTAACATTTACCGCAATCTCTCTTTTATTCATTAGAATAAAATACTCCTTTATATTCTGGCACTCTTTGAACTTTGGAGAATTGAAGATTATTATACCAGAATGGCAGTATTGTTGTTCTCCAATATTGACTATTACGCTAGGTGTGATTCCTATATTTTCGACAAAGTGTTTTTCTAATATAATAGAAGCACAAGAAAATCTAGGTATATTATGAATAACAATCTGATCTACTATATTTGAGTTCAATAAAGGAAGATCAGCAGATACTGTTAAAACTCTGTCCAGTTTTAGCCTGTTTAGAATGAAAGAAAGGTCTTCTGAGTAACTGGCGCCTTGAGTCTCTATTACTTCTATTAGACCATTAGAATAGTAAGGATGGTAGTAAAGAAAAGTGGTGGTTTTTGAGGAAAAAGGACTTGATACTGCGATTATTCTTCGAAACTTTTGAGAATATACAAGTGCATCAAGAACATATTCAATCATAGCCTTGCCCTTTAAGTCTAATAATGGCTTTTCAATACTCTTAAAATGTCGAAGACGGATTCCTTTTCCTCCGCACATGACAAGTGCTATCATCTTATTATGAAGCATTCATATCGTTAATGAAGATAACACAATAAGACAAGAAAGTCGTGTAATCTCATTTGACGAACCGATTACATCACCGCTGATACCACCAAAGCTTTTGTTAGATATATGATGGATAATCGCAGTTATTCCGAGGGAAATACCTAATGAAATAAGTCCGGTATATATGCCACTCATAAACCATACAATTGGAAACATAATTCCGGTGGCAGCCAACAATTTACGCTTGTCTTTCATAGCAGAAGTAAACGGAGAACTAAAGCCATCCCATGCAGATAATCCTATATGTGCTTGCAGAACCATGATATATTTTGCAATTACTTCAGCCGTAACAATACTAGTTAGTATTTTCCATCCGTATGGTAAATTTGATATTGCAATAATCATACCTGCTATATATATAACAAGTGCTGCAACTCCTGCAGAACCGACAGCAGGATCGTGCATAGCCTTGTATTTATCCTCTTTTCTCCCTTTGGTCATAAGACCATCCGCGAAATCAGCTAGGGCATCAATATGGTGGAAGCCGGTAATTATTATTAGGGCACAGGTAACTAGGAGGCCAGTAAATAAAGATTGAATATAATATGAAATTACATAAGCTAGGAGTCCTACTAAAATACCGATCATCGCTCCAGCGAGTGGGAAAAGATACATATTTCTTGCAATAGAACAGATATCATTATGGGAAGACTTAGTTGTAGGTATTATAGTGAGGAATGAAATTATTGTCTGTATTGATCTAAAAACCAAATAAGAAATTCCACCAGCCTACCAAATTTAATAAACTAATTAAGGGAATGGAGAAGATTATACAAAATAGAATCGTCGTCAGTTTCATTATGGAAATTGCAGCTAGACATTTTTCTATAGTTGTATCTTCGTATCCGTCTCCTAATGAATAGTGCCCGATCTTTTCGAGGTTTATTCGCAGAGCACCTGCTATGGTAGCCATGGGATATCCTGAATTAGGGCTAAGAGTTTTATTGTGATCACGTTGCAAGATTTGCATCGAGTTCCTCCAGTCTGCTCCAATTATACTTGCAGATATCACCATCAAAAGCGCGGTGATCCTTGCAGGAAGATAGTTAGCAACAGTATCAAGTCTTGCAGACATACGTCCAATATCCTTATAATAATTATCGAAGTAACCAACCATAGAATCGAGAGTATTTATTACCCTATATATGAACGCCCCTGCAGGGCCAAAAAAAGAATAAAAAAACAAAGGTGAAACGATTCCATCAACTGTACTTTCACTAATACACTCTATAGTTCCAGAAAGCACATGTTGTTCATCTAGATTTTTCGTCTCCCGTCTTACTATCATTGATAAATTATAGCGAGCACTATGCATGTCACCTCTTTCCAGTGCATCTACGATTGCCCCAGCAGAGTCCTCCATGCTTCTTATTGCAATAGTGATCTTCAAAATTAGAGCTAAGACAATCATAATGGCAATAGCACCCAGTAAATGGAAGCTTGTAAAGGTCAGGAAATGAATTGCAAGACCAAATGTAATAATCAAGGAAATTGAAAAAATAGTTCCTTTTTCTTTTTCTTTTTTTGCTGAATTATTATCGGTGTCCTTCAACTTTGGAATAAAGAATCCAATAAGTTTTCCCAACCATGCTACTGGATGATGTTTGTTAGAAGGTTCTCCAAACAAAAAGTCTATAACAACGGCTCCTGCAAGCGCTAAAAGTAGATATTCTCCAATCAAATTTTCTTTAATCCTGCAATTTTTGTGATTATTTTTTGTATATCGGTACTATTTTTTACTGCCTTTGCAATAAAGTCAATTTGACAGTCCCAAGACTCTCTAGGCAATTTAGAATTGTTAAAAGTATGAGCATCAAGTGAATCTTCATTTGGTAAATCAAATTCGACTTTCGGTATCACTCCAAGTATATTTTTACTAGTAGTTTTTTCAACAAACTTTGTTGCCTTATCTAAAAATGATTCATCGCCAAGAAATTTATTTATTAAAAATCCTTTAACCAAATCTCTATGATGTGGCTTTAACAATTTTAAGGTACCAATCATACTTGCAAAGCAACCTCCTCTCTCAATATCTGCAGTTATGATTACAGGTGCACGGATTTTCTCTGCAAGCAACATATTTGCCACATCGTACTTGGAAATATTGATTTCTGCAGGCGATCCCGCACCTTCTATTATAATGATATCGTTTTCTCTCCTTAGGCTTTCTAAGGAATTTAAAATAACTGGAAAACCTTTTTGCAAAACGAATGTTTTGTAGTATTCTTTTGCATACATTTCAGAGTAAAATATTCCATTGAGAATAATGCTGCTTCGATAATTTCCAAGTGGTTTTAATAGAATGGGATTCATTCTCACGTCGGGTTCCTTTCTTGAAGCAACCGGTTGGATTGCCTGTGCCATCGCCATAGTATGCAAGGTTTCAGAAACCGTGTAGCTATATGAGGACATGTTTTGAGCTTTAAACGGAGCCACATCATACCCCTTGTCAGCAAAAATCCTACAAAGTGCCGTAACAATTGTGCTTTTGCCTGAACCAGAAGATGTACCCTGAATCATGAGCAGCTTTGCATTCATCTCTCTATTGACTCCAATGCCTCTATTAGTAGCAGATTTTCTTTGTGTGTCTTTACTGCCACACGAATATATTCTGCTTTCTCCATGCCTGTAAAAGTACTGCAATCTCTGACGAGGATTCCACTCTTTATTAAAATAGAATCCCTTATTCTTACAGAGTTTTCTTTTAAATGAATCAAAAAATAGTTTACGTCGGATTGACAAGGAGTAAAAGAGATCGTTTTTCTTTTTATATCGTCATGCATACATCTGCGCTCTTTTTTGATTATTTCTCTTGCCTTTCTCACATGCATTAAATCTTGCAAAGCAACAATGCCAGCTATTTGTGCTATTCCATTTACATTCCAAGGTATTTTATTAGCAGACAGCTGTCTAGCAAGTCTAGGATTGCATATGCTGTATCCAACTCTTAAGCCCGCAAGACCAAAGGATTTTGTCAGCGATCGCAAAATTACAAGATTATCGAACTCTTTGATTTTATCAATTATAGCAAATTGAGCATTGTCATCATCAACTAATTCAATAAAACATTCGTCGATTAGAATTTTGGTAGAGCTATCTATGCGTTCTATTATTTTTTTAATAGATTTAGTGGAAAGTAATCCAGTAGGATTATTAGGATTGCATAAAAATACGGCGTCAGAATTTTTTGCTTTTTCGATAACGTCATTGGTATCTAACGTTAAATCCTTTAAGGGAGCAAATAGAATATTAGCACCCATTCGTTTTGATGCAAGTTCATACTCACAAAAAGTCGGAGCAGGAATAACTACTTTATTCCGTACGAATGTCCGAGCAAAGTTATGAATTATTTCAGTCGCTCCATTTCCAACAGTAATCCACTCAGGATCTAAATCCGTACCAAGATAATCGCATAGTTTTTTTCGTAAATCCTTGCATTCTGGGTCTGGATATTTTGAAGAAATAAGTCCTGCATCTTTCTGCAATAAATGTATAACTTTCTTGGAGATTCCGAGTGGATTGACATTTGAACTGAAGTCAATTTTAACCAAGTTGGGATTTACCGAATGTACTCCGCCATGTGAGCAGGCATTTGCTATTGCTATTTTTTGATCATTTCCATTGCCTGGGTTCGAGTCAATCATCGCTCGATTTATGACATTCTATATTAGAATGTTTCCTACATTATTGGTAAAACCTATAATTTTTAGTTGACTCTTATGAAACGATTATTAATTAGATGACCTGCATTTGCAAATATGTTAAAGGTTGCACTTATTGGATCTACAGGTGCTGTAGGCCAAGAATTTGTAATAGCTTTGAATAAACACCCATGGTTTGAATTAACTTGCAT
Source organism: Nitrososphaeraceae archaeon (assembly GCA_035264705.1). GTDB lineage: Archaea > Thermoproteota > Nitrososphaeria > Nitrososphaerales > Nitrososphaeraceae > JAJNBK01. Next base: position 5,008 of record DATFPS010000104.1, read on the forward strand.
TGCTTCATCAGAGAGATCTGCAGGAAAGAAATATGTGGATGCCCTCCGGGATCCGAATTCTGGAATCCTGCGATGGCATAATAAAGAGCAAATTCCAGAATATATACATGACATGATTGTTAGTAAAGTTGAAGAAATAGATGCAAAAAAATTTGATTTAGTATTTACTGCACTTGAATCAGATGATGCGAAAATAATAGAACCTAAATTTGCGCAATCGGTACCAGTAATCAGTACTGCTGCTGCTTTTAGATACGAAAATGATGTTCCAATATTGATTCCAGGTATAAATGATAACCACATAGAATTGCTGAATGTTCAGAGGAAGAATAGAGGATGGAACGGATTCATATCTCCGCTTCCAAATTGTACTACTACTGGTTTAGCAATTACTCTAAACCCAATATCGAATGCATTTGGAATAGACGATGTTTTCATGACATCTATGCAGGCATTGTCAGGTGCTGGAAGATCTCCTGGTGTTATTGCTCTTGATATCATGGATAATGTAATTCCGTACATCCCAAAAGAGGAGGAGAAAGTCCAAGTAGAAACAAAGAAGATTCTGGGAACTTTGAATTCCAAATCTATTGTTCCTGCGCCAGTCAAAGTTAGTTGTACATGCACTAGAGTTCCAGTATTGGATGGACATACAGAAAGCGTGTTTGTGAAAACGAAAAACCAGGCGGAACCAGACAAAGTAAAGAAGGAAATGTTAAAGTTCTCAAAATCAGCTACAGCAAAAAAATTACCGTCCACTCCAAAAGAGTATATCATTGTCTATGATGATCCGACAAGACCCCAACCACGTATAGACAGAGAGATCAATGACGGAATGACAACATTTGTAGGTAGATTGAGAAAGGATACAGTATTTGATAATGGTATCAAATACATCTTGCTATCTCATAATGAGAAAATGGGCTCAGCAAAGGGTGCTGTGTTACTTGCAGAATTATTAAAGGACAAAGAGATAATATAATTTTTTTATTATTATAAAAAAAACGATTAAATTTGAAATTAATAGGTTTATTAATCCCTAAATTGAAGATATAATAGGATAATTAGATGGGAAGAATCGATGATTTAGATCTAAAGATTTTAAGCGAACTTTCCAAAGACGCGAGTATTTCTGTGCCACGGCTCTCAAAAAAAATTAATATTAATGCTTCAGTTGTTTATAGTAGAATTAAGAGACTTTTGAAGAGAGGGCTAATAAAGAAGTTTACAATAATTATTAATGATGAGGCTCTCGGTTTCAGTGTAAGGTCTCTCACTGGGATTAATATGGATTCTAAATTAAGAGATAATGTCCTTAATGAGTTATTCAAAATTCCAGAAGTGAGGGAAATTGCAGAGGTAACAGGCAGATTTGATATTTTAGTTACAATGACCGCCCGTTCCCTTGATGAAATACATCAACTGATTTCAGAAAAGGTCGGTCATGTTGAGGGGGTTCAAAAAACAGAAACTTTTATCGAAATGAGAAAGACTGCTCGAGAAATAATTTATCCGACCTCTATATCCAAATAAGATTATCTACTGCCTTTTGAAAATTATAAATAACCACACATTCTCTTATAAAGGGTGATACCCTTAATTTGATACCACAGCTGACAGTAGGTAATACGGTCAGAAATTATTATGAGCTTACAAAACCAAAGATCTGGTATCTGCTAGTTTTCACAGCATTTGGAGCTGCGCTTACTGCATCTTTATTGTTTAATATTTCTATTCAGCCATTAACTTGGCTCTTGCTTATTGGTGGAGTGGCTGCTGGTTCCGCGGCCGCTGATACGCTGACAGGGTACAATGACCGAGATATTGATGCAATTATGGATAGGACAAGGGGCAGACCAATTCCATCAGGGAGAGTTTCACCACAAAACGCACTCATATTTGGGTTAATCCTAACGGCAATTTCGTTAATATTTTCATGGTTTATCAACATCTGGGCTTTTGCTCTCATGACTTTTGGATTGTTTGATAACATTATTGTATATAGCAAATGGCTGAAGAGAAGAAGCCAGATAAATATCATTTTAGGTGGTTTTTCAGGTGCCGCTCCTGCAATGATCGGCTATGTCGCCGTAACTACTCAAAATATTGAGATTGGTTTAGTTATGGCAGCTCTTGTTTTCTTATGGATTCCAACCCATATATGGAGTCTGGCACTACATTTCAAGAGGGATTATACAAAAGCAGGTATTCCAATGCTTCCAGTAGTTTCTAGCGAGAGGAAATCAGTTCGCGTAATTGCATGGACAACATTAATGATAGTAGCCTTCAGTATACTTCCATTCTTTTTTAAACAATTTGGTCTAATATATTTGATTACCGCAGGTATTTTTGGTGTAGCGATGATAGGTGTATCAATATGGTTATTAACCAAGCCTAGCGAGAAAGTATCTTGGATCGTATTTAAATTCTCGAGTCCTTATTTGACTGCACTTTTTATTGCATTTATGGTAGATGCATTCTTCCGTTAATTTATGCTATCGGACTCCTTAAAGCTAAACAATATATAAAATATATAAAAAAAATCTCTGTATATGAACTATCGAGGTATTTGATTATCTTTCTATAAGTGAAAGCTATACATATCTATTTATTAATTAAAGTACTTGTGACAAAAAAGAATGAAATTAGTTCGGTTTTATGTCCTTATTGTCAATCGAAATTTAAAGATAAGTTAGATCTCTCAAAACATATAGATAGAATACATACTGGTTCAGGTTTGCTAGAAGGTGACAAACGACAATGGTAAAAAATACACAAAATTATGATGCTGATTCATATATAAAGTATCAATCAAGTGGTTAGAGTTCCATATTTTAAGAAAATAGCCTGAAAAAGATTGCAAAGAAATAGACAGAATCTTTTGATAACTACTAGGTCTTAATCCAAGCCGTTTTCTACTATCTCTAACTTTGATCTTCAATTACAATCATGGTCAATGATGCTTTAATTTTATCAATTCTTCTTATATGCCAAGTAATAATTTCTCTTAATTTATCTATTGTATCTGATTTAACTTTTGCAATTATGTCATATACGCCATATACTTCACTAACTTCTATTACCTCAGGTATTTTCCTCAATTCATTAATAATCTCTTCCTCCGATCCAAGATCACAATTAATTAATGCATATGCTGTTGGCACATAGTGGATATCAGATGATGAGTATTAATCTTTAATGGCTGCAGCAGTACAATAGCAATGATCGATTCTTATATTTATCATCAGAGATTTACTTTCTTAACAATTTTTATTATTTCTGAAGCCCTACTAGGTGACCTTCCTGTTCTAATTTATCTGCGTGAGCAGAGATATATCTCCATACAATATCAGCTTTGTTAGACTGAAAATCCCAAGGGGCAACAAGTACAAGATCATTATCTCTAATCCACATTCTGCGTTTAATCTTCCCACGAATACGACATGTCCTTACCCTACCATCAGTACACTTGACAATGATGTTATCCCCTCCAACAAGTTT
>DATFPS010000105.1:0-3712 GCA_035264705.1 Nitrososphaeraceae archaeon
CCTGCATATCATGCAGTTACAAACAAAACAAACCAACTGAGTGCACAAATATCTTGCTTAGATGATAATGCCAATAATAATGATCCTACTGCTGCTAATTTAACAAAAAGTTATAGTGTAAATGTTATAGGAATAACAGAATCTTCTGCAATGGTCAGATCCGCAGCAGCAGAAGAAGAAGAAGAACAGACTAATGGTACAAATGCGTCGATAATAACTTCTCCAAAATCCATTCCTTCTGTTCCAACACCACTTCCTTTATTACCATCTATTCAAGAGCAAGAAGAAGATGAGGAAGAGGAAAATGAGGAAGAAGAACCGGAATCGGAACCTGAACCGGAACCAGAAGATGATGATGATGACACTACTATTTATTGGGATATTGAAGAAGATGTTGACGAGGATAATGAGGAGGTTTTTGACTTTGAAGACAATATGTTTGATTTAGAATAAGCGCTAACAGGGAAATGATCATCCTAGTTCTCCAATGTTAGATTAAAGTTCGATTGACAAGCTATGGAACTATAGAATGGAAAAACATCGAAAACTTTAGAAAAATAAGGAATCGTAACTGCCATATAATAAAAGATGAATTATAGCTATGAAGTCAATATATTAGCAAGTATTATTCATCTCTTTCTAATACTATTCTTAGGAATTGCTCAAGACAACAGATAAAGGATTACAACTGAAAGGCCTTAATAGCCTCCTTGACACTATTAACGCCTTTATTAAAAATATCCTGCTCAGAGCTATCCAATTTGAGTTCGATTATTTTCTTTACACCTTCTGTGCCAACTATAGCCGGTACTCCTATACATACGTCATCGTATCCATACTCACCCTCTAGTAGCGTTGATACAGGAATAACAGACTTTTTATTTTTGACTATGGCTTCAATCATTGTTGCAACAGCATTGCCTGGTGCATATACCGTAGCACCTTTAAGTGCAATCACTTCTGCAGCAACTTTCTTTGTTTGCTCAAAAATCTCGGTTGTTTTTTCCTTTGGAAGGAACTCATTTAGAGGAATGCCGCCTATAGATGCAAAGCGTGTCAATGGAAGCATATTCTCTCCATGCTCGCTTATCACCATTGCTTGAATTGAACCTCTTGATACGTCTGTAGCGTCTTGAATAAAACTTTTAAATCTTGATAGATCTAACATTCCTCCCATTCCCATAACCTTGTTTTTCCTTATTCCTGTTTTTTTCGATGCAAGGTAGGTCATTGGATCCAGAGGATTTGTGACGACGATTAATATAGCATCATTGGCATACTTGGCAATTTTCGGAGCAATATCTTTTACTATGCCAGCGTTAGTTTTGAGCAAGTCCATTCTAGTCATTCCGGGCTTTCTTCCAACTCCAGCAACTAATACAATGAATTTGGAATCTCTCATATCTTCATAATTGTTTGATCCTCTTGCTATGCAATCCGATCCTATTTCTGATAACTGATGGTTGATATCCATGGCTTCTCCCTGAGGCAAGCCATGAATAATATCTAACAGTAGCAAGTCATCCAATTCTCTCAAACCGCAATTTAAGGCAGCCGACGCACCAACCTTTCCTGACCCTATAATGGTTATAGTCATTTAAAGATAACAAAAGTTAGATCATTTATAAGTGTAAAAAAAATCCAACTTGTCAGTAATAACAATAATGGTCAGAATATCAATTCTGATAATACATGTTCCATGACAAAGAAGTTGCATTAGGAAAACACAGCAATATAAATAACATACATATATTATCATAACTTACCGCTAGAAGATAAACGGCCAAAATCATATATATTAGACATTTACCTCAAGTTCATTTTGTCGTAAACCTACCGTTACAACGGTACAATAAAGACATTATAAGATTTACTAAATAATCGGTTTTAATTTGACACGGCGTTCTTGTTTATGAAATACATTGATGTCAAAAGATTCATCCTTAGAAAACAAAGTTTCTTTGCCATTTCTGTAAAACACAAATTTTATAAAACCAGCACAACAGAAACTGCAGGAAGATTAAAAAAAAATTATTATCATCAATATATAAGCGGAATACTCGAATATTATATCTGAGGAGAAATGATAAATGAAGAAGTACGTGGGGCTTACAATCTATGATACTTGTTGCCGGGTTGTTTCACTAATTTTGTTGTATATTAGAAAGAATAGTAAGACTTCTACATTTGAAATATTACAATAATAAGGCGATTAGCAGATCTGTTAAATGCAATTTCTACAGAATTTATTGAATCTAAATTATAAACCACAAGGCTTTGCTTGAAATAACGTAGTCTTATTTCCAGGTATGTAGATTGCAAAGGCAAGTAAAAACTGATAGTTATTCAAAGAAGAATTGAGACCAGTTTCCATTAAAAGAACTGGAGCTGTAGAAAGTTAATAAAAAGAGATATGTATAAAGACATTTGCTCACAACTAATGCTTGAGCAGCTCATGGCATAGTTGATTATTGTTTCTTCTATTGGTATCATGGTACCAGTCTCGGTAGATACAGCTAATGCGGTATGACCATGAAAGCGTTTTTACGTCGTCTACTCTTGCCAAGGCATGGATCTCCTTAGAGACAATTTTTATGATAACTTCAATTCATCAACAACTTAATAACGATTAATTTAGACTAGTTCTTATGACAAATACAAATGGGAAGGGAAAAGCAATATAAAATTGATCTTGTATTAGATGAGGATCATTACAAAGACCTTTTAGACAAATGTAAAAAATATAATGACCATCATGGTACGGAAATAACGCCGAAAGAATACATACTTATGCTTTTACAGCTTGCAGTAGATTAGTTATTCATTTCTTATGGTGCTAAAGATATAGATAAAAGAAAAAAAAGATTCAAAGAATCATTAATACATTTTAAAACATCATACTTGAGGAGTACTCCTAAAAATATTAGTCATATGCATGACAAAGAAGAATTCAATTGTGCAAATAAAAAAATAAAATCGCAAATTTAGAAGTAGTTTATCTATATCATACTACAATCTTGTAAATGATATGACATTTAGATTAGACCTTAAAAGTTAAAAGACTATCGATTTTCTGAAATAATAAGATCTGGAGTATGGATTAGCCTCTTCTTTTTCATCTGATGCTTAAATTGGAGATACTTGACATATGGCCTTACAGAATAATTATTTAGAAGGCTTTCCTCTAGGATCCTTCGAGTCGAAGGGCCTTGCTTTATATACCTAGCTTTTTCATGTCCTTCAATCATGGCCATTATATCGCCCTTTATGCACATAGCGTATGTTTATAACCATATCAGTAATATATAAATATATTATAAAATATCTATAATAATTACACAGCTATTTGTTAAAATATCGGCTTTTGTGTGTTGATTCCACAAGATAGATATAATATGATATAAAAGTTTAGACCAGCTAGTACAGCATATAAACTAAAGCCATGAGAGATATTCTAACCATTTATGCGTCTAATTCACAGGTGAGCCCAATTCTAACCGAAGGTAGTAGCAATGTATTTAAAATAAGCGAGTCACAACGATTGAAAACAAAACAGAACCACTTGGACCACAAAGAAGATCATCTTTTCAGGCAAGTTATATATTTACAAATAGCAGCAATTTTTTATCAGATGGCAAAAATTGCAATAATTGATTCTCAAACTGCTGGTATTTCAGGTGACATGCTATTGTCATGTTTGATCGATGCAGGA
>DATFPS010000106.1:0-24790 GCA_035264705.1 Nitrososphaeraceae archaeon
GCAGTCTTACAAGTTTATGAACTTTACAACATTTCAATTAATGTTTCTATAAAGATGCTACTTATGACGGTATTCACAAACTGATGATGATGATGATGATATGGATGCCAAATTGCTCGATCTTACTACTGATGTTGTCATTGTAGTGACATATGTGACTCTACTAGTAATTGCATTCTGCGTATATTCAAGATGTATTCCACACATATTTTTGTAATATGGTTTTGATGTTAAAACTTTTGTATTTGTTGTCTTATTTATATATGAATTATGTAAATTATTCGATAGTCTAAGAATACCTGGTGGTTTAACATCAACACTAAAGATCAGTATTATTATATGAATTAAAAGTTCTAGATCGAACCGCCTGGGAAAACCTCTGTCGCATCTTCTGCGTTACTACCCTTAACATGATCTTCAAGCGTGCAACATTCACATTTTGCCTCTGAGCATTGTTGTGAAAATTCGTGATCACATCCTCTGCAACTACAAACCAGGTCTGATTTATCGTTGGACATTTCTTTATTCAAATAATAATCCATTGAGTATAAATGTATCATAAATATTTTCTTGACTGGATAATATAATATAAACAAACTCAGGCTATGTTTATTTCTGTTCATGTTATCTAATGCTGGTTATATATATATATATATATATGATATCTCGAATATTATTACTAGCAATGTCTGAAAAAAACAGACAGAAAAAAGCCATCAATTTCATACAATGCAACAATAATGATATAATGGCAAAAGAGTAATAGAATAGAGTTCACCGTGAACAAAGTTAGAATTATCTTTACATTGGTAAATCCAGAACATGGATCCGTCTGTAATTATTAAATGAGGACTGCATACAAGTAGCAACAGCAACGATAGGAGTCTAAAGTATAGATATCAATAAGTGCGTCATACTGGATTTTTTTAGAAAAGTAGTCGAGAAATTTATTGATTCTGCACTATACCTTAGGTTATAGGATCCATATATTGTCCTCCGTTAAGTTGACTATAAAACGGCCACTGCTAAATCTTCAACGGTGTTAAGAACTTTTACTTGCTTTCTCCCAATAGATAAGCAGTAACTGCAGTATTATGGGACATCAGAATATAAAATGACCAAAGGGCAATAACAATATTAATAATATAGGAGGTCTCCATGTCATTAGACTATTGTCATGACACATGAGTAGCTCTGAAGATTTATTGTAACTATATTTGTAAGGGCTCCTTATTACTTTCATTCCACAATCGAAACTCGATAGATTCATTCTTATACTCTGTTGCTTTTATCTGCTTGGTTTGCTTCTTCTTCTTCTTCTTCTATAATATGTACTCTTCCCCAGTACACTTCAAGTCTTTCTTCAAGATATAATTTCAAAGCATCAAGGAGTGTCGAGGCTTCTAATGCCTGTCCTTTCTTTTTAATAGTTTCAAGTGTATCTGACTGCAAAACTTTGAAAGATTCCTGACATATTATTGGACCTTGATCTAGATCTTCAGTGACAAAATGTGCTGTGCAGCCAACTATCTTTGCTCCTCTTTCAAATGCTTGGACATATGCATATGCTCCAGGGAATGCAGGTAAGAGTGATGGATGGATATTGATAATCCTATTAGGATATCTCCATACAAAGTTAGGAGTCAAGATGCGCATATATCTTGCTAAGACTATGAGATCAATATTGTATTGTTCGTTTAATTGTAGAATCACGCTTTCTGCTTCTATTTGATCTACATTACTCACAACACGAAATGGTATTCCGGCGTCTTCTACAATCATCTTCAAGTCTTGATCATTGCTTCCAATGATTACAAGAAAGTTAGCCTTGATCTCATCCTTCTGCTTGGCCTCTAAAATTTTCAAGAGGCAGTGATCCTCCTTGCTAACCAGAATAGCCACATTTCGAAGCCTATTTGGCTCTTGGTAATGCACTTTAATTTCCATGTGTAACTTCCCAGATAGTTCCTTCAGACCATTGTCAAGCTCATTCATAATCACTTTTCGAAAAGATGCTTCAAGATGCATTCCGAATAATCCTCGAACAACATTCTGATTTATTTTTTCAATATTTCCTCCATTTCTGAAAATAAAATTAGTGATATCCGCAACAACTCCTTTACGATCTTTTCCAATAACTGTAACTTCGATAAGCGTCTTTTCATAATCGTCAGTCATATCGACGATCGATAAGGGCCCGCCGCCGAAATAAATCTTATACTCAACTAAATGTTAATGCTTATATAATGATATTTCTAATTAAATAAAGTTGATTCATTTTAAGAAAACTTCTATCTATGGAGAAGTAACTATTCTTGGGGCCTAAATGCTTTGTTTCTGAACAATATCGCTAAGAGTAATTTTGTTAATGGTTGATTATAGGAGCCGTTTAATATTATGAAGCAACAGCGACAAAAACAACAAAAGACCTCAAAACCTCGAAAGAATTATGATTATAACAAGCCGATAGGAAAATGCATAGTTTGTTATTTTCTCTCAGGATGGCATTGCTATGACTGTGAAAATGATTTTTGCGAATCCCATTTTCACGATCATAAAGAACGGAACCTTTGCATAAAGGTGGCTTAATCCAATATGTATATCGATGTAGTCTGCTGGTTTGATGATTCTGGTACAGAGTTGTGTAAAAATTATAAAATATCATGGCTTGATTTAAAAAAAGAGATTTCAAATTTACTAAAAGAAAATGAAATATTACTCGATGAAACCATCTTTGAATCTTCAAAAGCTAACACTGCCATTATACAGCCTTTGGCCGGCTCCATAAAAGTACATGGTGATGGTTCTGCAAGAACCGATTATCGATCAATAGAACTATTCAACACGTCCACCATCAGGCGTGCTTTCATCGCTATTGATAGAGTCACTGTTGGTGTAATATATCCTCCCCCATGTAATCTGATAAGATAATCTATATAGATTGACTATAAAAACAAAATTTATAGTAATATAAGCAGTAAAGCGGCTATGTGACTGAAAACTTAGTTTCATTAATCTTCTTCATCGCTTCATAATAGATTCTGCTACCTTCTTCTGAACGTGACTAGTTCTATAAAATCTGTAATCATTATATAAACAAATATTTTAACTAATTCTTTCTCTTAGAGAAACGATTAGACGATCTTATTGGTGAACGCTAAATAGAATGTAAACTGATATAAGTTCATTATTCGGTTTTATAAATATCAAATCAAAATCCACTTCTTCTGCAGATGATAAATATTATAACCATAAAGATAGTAGTGATAGTCTTAGTCACGGTACAAATGATGATATTGGCAGCATTGAAATAGTAGTAGTAGCCATCCTCATCGTCATCATGATCATCTTAGTTCCAGAGAGCGGATTAGACAGCATTTAGGTGCAAGAAGGATTGAATTTATTTCAACAGCTGTTATCTGCGTGATTTTTGCTGTTAGTTTTGCTCATCTTGAATATTATTATATCAAAGATCCTGCATTGCAAATCTCAAATGGAAAAGTACAGGTAATCGATCCTAATTTTGATCGAAGCAGAGAGACAGAACCAATAATCGGCAATATGTATCAGTATCATCTCTTTCCAATGCTTTTCATTTTTATACTTATCAGTTTTGCTGCTTTATTTGATGATATGACATTTAGGTTGTTTGGAAAGAGCAAAAGAAGAGAAGCATTTTTTCTTGGTTTTGCAAATCTAGTAACTGCAATTACTGTAGAGGATTTTGCATGGTTTGTGAATAGATGGTTGGTACCGCTCGAAGATGATCCAAAAGGCGAACAACTAATGCAATTTTCTGATTGGACTTCTATGCATTTAGGAGCGTTGGATATTGGTACTAATTTTGTGATACCTTATTGGTATCTTATTGCCATTGCTGGAGCTACAATGGCATATTATCTCGCCTTTAGAAATCATGATATCATAAACTAATTATTTCATATTCTCTCATACTATATTGCCCAGACTATTTAACGAGATGAAAAAGAAGAAATAATTAAATCAACATTTAATTTTCATCGTTTTTATTATCTTCTTTGATAAATTGATCTCCCAAATTCCCTTTAAAATTGGCTACTTCTGCAAAGCTTAGCCGATCGGCGTTATTCTTAATATTATCTTGCCTTATCCAAATAATATAACCATCACTGTCTAGTATTAGTCTTTTAGAACGTTCTAGGTATCTGAGGATAGTGGTTATTTTCACAGAATTTAACGAAGGTATGATTTTAGGAAGGTCTTTTACTTTGGAATAGGTGTTTCTGCTTTTTATCGATGTTATGAACTTATTGATATCGTCTTCTGATATCTCATTTGCTGGCTTGGGTTTCTTTTTTTTGGTAAATTTCTTGGATCTAATAAGTATATTATATCTTGACTATGGTTCTAAAACTTTGTGTTTTGTATTCTTTATTTCTTTTTCCAATCTAGTAAATGAGATAAGAATAGATAGAATGCGGGGGGTGGGATTTGAACCCACGAATCCCTAAGAAACAGGGTTGTAGGAGCGCGTGTATTGTAACCGTCCTGGCTCATTCTAAGCTTCGCACTCTTTCTAACACATTACTGTGAGAAAGAGACCTGCGCCGTTGGCCAGGCTTGGCAACCCCCGCACACATGCACACGCACACGCAACGTTCATTTTGCATCATTCAATAGCCAAATTTATCTATTCTTATTCCCTAAGAATATACATATATAATGCAAAAAAATAATCCTAGACTTTTTGGAACTAATGGAGTCAGGGGAGTATTTGGAAAAGAATTCACACTCGATCTGGTAGTTGATCTATCATATTCTCTTGTAACATTCTTTGGAAAAGGACCAATTATTGTAGGATATGACGGAAGAAACTCAAGTCCAATTATATCAAAAATAGTCCGTTCAGTGATCAATTCTGCAGGAATAGATGTCGGTAATGCTGGATTGCTGCCTACTCCTTGTCTTCAATATGCTGCAAAACGACTTGGTTACAATGGCGGAATAATGATCACAGCTTCTCATAATCCGCCTGAATACAATGGAATAAAGCCTACTGCTAACGATGGGGTAGAGATCTCTCGAGAAGATGAGTTAAAAGTCGAAGATATCTATTACTCTAAAAGATCCTCCAAAAGTGATAGTTTTGGTCGAGATTTTACCGACGAAACAATAATTGGTTCATATATAGAAAAAGTCCTCTCACTTGTAAATGTTGAAAAGATTAGGCAAAGAAATTTTAGGGTTGCAATGGACATCGGAAATGGTGCCCAATCTCGTGTAGCTCCATTCTTGTTAAATAAATTAGGATGTAAAATAATTACGCTAAATGGAAATATCGATGGTGATTTTCCTGGACGCGGATCAGAGCCTACTCCTGAAAACCTCAAGATGCTTTCAAATATGGTGAAGGACTCGAAGGCTGATTTTGGAGTAGCATATGACGGAGACGGAGATCGAAGCTTGTTTTGCGATGAGGGAGGAACAGTACACTGGGGAGATATGGTCGGAGCAGCAATAGTGAGATACCTATTAAAAACAAAACATAAGGGAGCAGAAGTTGTATGTCCGATCAATACTACAATGGCGCTTTCTCTAGTTGCAAAAGAAGCAGATTCGAAGGTAATTCACACAAAGGTCGGAAGCGTCGAGGTATCAAGAGAAATGCTAAGGCGCAAATCATTCATTGGCCTAGAAGAGAATGGTGGTTTTATGTATGGCAAATTAAATGAAGTTAGAGATGGCGCAATGACTACAGCTCTAGTTTTAGAGATGTTGTCATTATCAGATAATGATGATGATCATAATAATAAAGAACAGACATTGTCACAGATAATTTCTTCATTACCAAAAATATTTCAATATAAAACTAAGTTTAAGTGTTCAACAAAACAGATTGCTAATAACATCGTGACTATATGTTTAGAACATGGCAGTCCAAAAAAAATTGAAACCCTTGATGGAGCCAAAATTTGGATCGACGAGGATACATGGATTATGGTTAGACCAAGTGGGACTGAGCCGTTTGTTAGGATGTACGCCGAATCTGTAGATGGTTCACTGCTAAATTCAAAAGTCGCAGAATATCGTAGATTAATTGAAAGTAGAATATAGAAATTATACCATGTTACCTATGGACAACATTTTTAATACGCTTCTTCTCGTCTTAGAGGAATGATGAGAATGATCCCAATGGGTGATAGAATGAATTATGAGTAAACCTTATTATGTGAAATTTGAAACTCCTAAAGATTTAGTAAGTGCTGTTTATGAAGCCGTTCGCTTAGCAAAACAGAGCGGCAAGGTAAGAAAAGGCACAAATGAAACAACAAAATCAATAGAACGTGGCACAAGTCGACTGACTGTTATTGCCGAAGATGTAGAACCACCGGAAGTAGTTGCACATCTGCCTATTCTCTGTGAAGAAAGAAACACAGCGTATATTTTTGTGCCAAGCAAACAGCAATTGGGTGCCTCTCTTGGAATAGACGTTGGCTCTGCTGCAGCTACCATTCTGGAAGCTGGTGAGGCTCAGCATATAGTTGAGCAAGTAGTCAATTCCATTGCCAATATGAAAGGCAAAAAATAATGATGGTGGTAGGTGTATATAGTCGATGAGCAAAAATATAGAAGAAAAAGTTATTCCTGCAGAAGTTATTCAGATTGTTGGCAGAACTGGAATTGCAGGTGAAGTAATTCAGGTTAGAGTAAAAGTCTTGGAAGGAAAAGATAAGGGTCGTATCCTCACCAGAAATGTCAAGGGCTCAATTAGAATGAATGATATCTTGATGCTTAGAGAAACCGAGCGAGAAGCACGCAAAATAAAGTGAGAGAATCAACGATAGGATAGTATGATAAATGAGTAAAACAGCAACCTCTCTTCGTAACTGCTTCTTCTGTGGAAGACACATATCAGCAGGCACGGGAACTATGCTAGTCAAAAACGATGGCTCGATCCAATGGACTTGTTCGGATAAGTGTAAAAAGAACCTTCGCAAATTAAAGCGAGATCCTAGAAAATTAAAATGGACCACTAAATATGTAAAGGGTGGTATTAAAGTGAAGAAGAAATAACATTATGGTCTTAGAACAGACTCTTATTGTTGTAAAGCCAGATGGATTTAAAAGGGCATTAACAGGAAAGATTCTTGCGAGGTTTGAAGAGAAGGGATTCGAAATTAAAAACCTAAAGTCATACAATTTTACAAAAGAAAAGGCTGAAGAGTTTTATTCAGTACACAGCAAAGAGTCTTTTTTTAATGAGCTGGTATCATTCATTTCTTCCGGGATGGTAGTAGCATGCATTCTTGAAGGCAATAATGCTGTCAATACAGTGCGTATAATGATAGGAGCAACAAAATCATTTGTAGCGAATCCTGGAACAATTAGAGGAGACTTCGGTCTCGGCCTTACGGATAATATTATCCATGCCTCCGATTCATCTGAAAGCTTCATAAAAGAGTCACAAGTGATTTTTAATAGTTAAGTGAAACTCAGGCAACCTGTGGTAGTAGTATTAGGTCATGTAGATTCCGGTAAAACTTCTTTACTCGATAAGATACGCGGCACGGCAGTTCAATCGCGGGAAGTCGGAGGCATTACTCAGCATATAGGGGCAAGCTTTTTTCCTATTGAAACAATTAAGGATATGACAGGATCTCTCTACCAGCAACTTTCTAAATCTGAAGCCCAAATTCCAGGATTACTTGTTATTGACACTCCTGGTCATGAAGTTTTTGCCAACCTAAGAATAAGAGGTGGCTCTGCAGCGGATATAGCAATTGTAGTCGTTGATGTAAACAAAGGCTTTGAGGCTCAGACAAATGAAAGCATAGAGATCTTGAGGAAAAGAAAGGTTCCATTTGTTATTGCACTAAATAAAATAGATATGGTTACTGGCTGGAGAAAGGGGAATACACCTTTTATCAGTGACCAAATAAAGAAACAAGATGTCAATATTCAAACAATCCTAGATGAAAAAATATATAACGTAGTGGGTTCACTTTCAAGATTAGGCTATAATTCTGAAGCATTTTGGCGTATCAAAGATTTTACCAAAGAATTAGCAATAGTTCCTGTAAGTGCAACATCCGGCGTGGGAATACCCGAGCTACTGGCAGTAATGGTGGGTCTGACGCAGCAATATCTAGCAAAGAAATTGGAGAGACATGATGGAGCGGCAAAAGGAATTGTACTTGAAATCAACGAAGAGATAGGTCTGGGACCGTCTGCCAACGTAATACTGTTAGACGGCATTTTAAAACAGGGCGACACTGTCGCTGTAGCAAAAAGAGACAGTGCTATTGTCACGAGAATCAAAGCATTACTGTTACCAAAGCCACTTGATGAGATGCGAGATCCTCGAGACAAGTTCAAACCTGTTAGCGAAGTTATGTCTGCGGCTGGTCTAAAAATTACGTCCCCTGATTTGGATGGCGTACTTGCAGGCAGCCCTCTGTATGTTGTTGAAAAGAAAGAGGATGAAAATAGATTAAAGATAATGGTAGAATCTGAAATCAAAAGTGCAATTATAAACACTGATTCAAACGGAGTAATCCTCAGATGTGATACAATAGGTTCAATTGAAGCAATCATGGACCTATTGAAGAAAGCAAATATTCCGATTCAAAGTGCTGATATTGGGCACATCACAAGGCGAGATGTAATTGCAGCTTCTGCAGTCAAGGAGAAGGATAGATACGTAGGAGTTCTGCTGGGTTTTAATGTCAAGGTTCTAGACGATGCTCAGAAGGAATCGCAGGAGCGTGGAGTAAAGATTTTCAACGAACAAATAATTTACAATCTTGTACGTAGTTATACAGACTGGGTTACTTATCAGAAAGAACACGAATATTCCATTATATTTAATGAAATACCGCCTATTTGTAAATTTCAATTTTTAAAGGGCTTTATCTTTAGACGAAACGACCCAGCAGTCTTTGGAGCAGAGATTTTAATTGGAAAACTACGACAAAAAGTTCTTGTTATAAATGAAAATGGAAAAAAAATTGGTACTATTCATCAAGTACAAGAAAGCGGAAAAGCGATTGAAGAAGCTACTAAGGGAATGCAAGTTGCAGTTTCTATAAAAGGTCCAGTTATTGGAAGACAAATCAACGAAGAAGATATTTTCTATACTGATCTGAACAGCAGACAGGCAAAACTGTTGATTGAGAGATTCAACCATCGCTTAAATGAAGAGGAAAAAGAAGTTTTCGAGACAATTCTGAAACTCAAAAGAAAAACAGATGCTGCATATGGCTATATTTAGTAGTAGTATTGTTTATTATATATAATCATCCAGATGGCAAAGAAATAGACTCGATGTGACATGAATCGGCTATGCTATTGGTATTTTTGCAGCAATCCTTCAAGACCTTTTTCTCCAACTGCTCCTACAGCTCTGTCAATGGCCTTGCCATTCATGAAGATTATAAATGTCGGAATAGCATATACATCAAATCTCATTGCCAATCCTTGGTTATCGTCAACATTCAACCTGCCAAATGATACCTTATCGCCATATTTTTTTGCTAATTTGTCAAATATGGGAAGCATAAATTGGCATGGTCCACACCAAGTAGCCCAAAAGTCTACCAAGACTGGCTTACTTCCACTCACTATTTCATCAAAGTTCTTTTCAGAAAGCTCCATTAAAGCCTGGTTACCACTTGCATGCGCACTTGAAGCTTTTTTTTCAACACTCATGTTTTCTATGAATTAGATAATGTATTTGATATTTAAGATTTGTTAATCTTTAAGCAACTTTGGTTGTCTGCAAACGCTTTCCTATACTATTATATATATATTCATACTAAATAATTTTTATAATTTTAATATTATTTTGGGATAATAAGACATGGTTAAAAATTATGATAAAAATATGAGATTATAAATCTAACAAGAATCTAGTCGTAATTATGTTTTCTTTTTGTTTAATTTCCATTTCATGATAGGTTACCGCCTTTATTTCAACCTTATAATGATGCTTTTGTAGGTCTAATACTTCTCCCTTACCAATACCTTTAAGAGAATAATTGCCATTACTTTCGGAGATTTTAACTTTGAAATCCGATAATACAATATTATCAATTAATATTCTTAACATAACTTTCTCTAACCAATCGTAAAGTAAACTTTCGATATCATATCCTTTGGCAATGATTTCATATTCTTGGTCAGGAGAGATCTCTTTGATATTAAACATTGTATTAACAAGTCCCTTGGCAGAATTTTCAAATGCCTCATCTAATGTGCTGCCATAAGCCTCAATGATCGCATCTGTCATATGATCAAGATATCGAAAGTCTATTGTTGTCACTCTAATGTTACATAACTTAAATGTTATTATAATTGATCGTAAAATCTAAATGTCAACAAATTACTGCGTTTATTATGAAGTTAGAAATTCCCCGTGGAATGAGAGACATAGAACCAGAAGAACTGTATAACATTAATTACATTAAAGAGAAATTCATGGAAACCACGTGTCTCTTTAACTTCAAGGTTATGGAGCCGTCGCCTTTGGAGATGCTTACTACGCTGGAAGCAAAGGCTGGAGCATCCATATCAAATGAAATCTATAGTTTTACTGACAAGGGTCATAGAAATATTGCATTAAGGTTTGATCTCACAATCGGTCTTACACGATTCGTAGCAACAAGGAGAGATTTAAAGATGCCTGTCAAATTGGCATCTTTTTCTGACGTGTGGAGATATGACGAACCACAGGCGGGACGCTACCGGTATTTCCATCAATGGGACATAGAGATCTATGGCCCATTCAGCAAAGAATCTGATGCAGAGGTGATCGAATTTGTTTCAGTATTTTTGAAAAAACTTGGACTAAATGTTATGGTAGAGGTAAATGATAGACAGTTAATTGAGGAATACATTAGAAAGAAACTTGGTGTTGCAGATGAACAAATAATGCCTGATATCTTGAGAGCAGTTGACAAGGTTACAAAGAAGAGTCTTTCTGAGCTATATGAGGAATATAAAGACAAAATTAATTTGTCCATACTTCAGCATCTAGTTGATCTATCAAGCATAAAAGGGACTATCAATGAAGTTTATTCAAAAGCAGATCTAAATGGATTAGAAAATTGGAGTAAAGTAGTAACATTGATGGACTCCCTGAAATCCAGAAGAGTTGATAATGTCAGGGTTAATCTCGGAATTGTAAGAGGACTAGATTATTATTCAGGAGTAGTCTTTGAAGCATTTGATCCGTTTATTGAATTGGGTGCACTTGTTGGCGGAGGCAGGTATGATAGATTAACTCATGCTTTTGGCAGAGAGGATATTGGTGCAATTGGGGCCGCAGGAGGGGTTGAAAGGATAATGATGGCTCTTAAAAAAAATGGAATTCTAAAACACATGCCTAAGCAAATAGTTTATGTTGCATATACATCGAGTATTATAAAAAATTCGGCGTTAGGCATAGTTTCAATTTTGCGAAACAGCGGAATTAGCACTGACTATAGCGTTAATAATGGAAGATCACTTAGAAAACAACTTGATGATGCAGCATCGAAAGGTGCAGTTCTAACTGTGATAGTGGGACCTGAAGAAATTGAGAAAGGAGAGGTAACAGTGAGGTCGATGAGTGATGGCACTGAGAGTAAACAAAAGGTAAACGAATTGGCAAAAATCTTGGATAAAATGTTTCACTAGATTTGTATCATTCCACTGCTCTTCATTTTTGTGATTCCCGATGCCTTTTTATCATAAACATTTCTGATTACTAGATCCGGTGGTTCATAGCTGACGTATATGTCACCCACTTCTAGATCTTGTATATTGTAGTTGATTTGAATATGTTCTTCCTTAATACCATTTTCCACTAATTTTTTCTTAGCCTTACTAACTATTTCTTCATCAGAAGTATTTGGAGCCAGAAATACCTTACCTTTGTATTCTATCGGCATATATCTCTATGTTGGTGTAGATTGCTAAAATAGGTTAAAGAGTTTGTTGCACTGTATTTATATTTATATGTAGAGAGAATAAAAAATAATGGCTCTATTATTGCTATTGCAGAGGGAATGGCAGAGTCAGATCAATGACTATCATTTTTGGATAATTCAAAAATTTTTGACAATAATATTTCCTCGATTAGCTATAGTAGTAAACATTTTTAACTCATAACCAAAACTCTACGATATTAGGTTTTCTGGATTTATTTGATGATTAGACGGAGCGTTTCTTAGTTCATAATAAATAAAAAGAGTAACAGTAAGTTATTGCTATAGTCGTGGTAAATATGCTAAAAGATATACGTGAGAATCGATTAACACAATTGGTATGGCCCGAGGCCGATATTGGTAATTGACAGATACTATTTCGCATGACGTCATTATTGTTGGATCAGGTCTAGCAGGGCTGCGAGCTGCTATCTCAGCTGCTACCGTAGATAAAAACCTGAGCATTGCGGTGATTTCAAAGGTACAGGTCATGCGTTCCCATTCTGTTTCTGCGGAAGGTGGAACAGCAGCCGTTCTCTTTGAGGAGGAAGGTGATAATCAAGAATCCCATATCTATGATACTATCAAGGGTAGTGATTTCCTTGCCGATCAGGATGTAGCAGAAAGACTGGTATCAAATATGCCATATGAAATATATCAGCTGGATCATTGGGGAATGCCATGGTCAAGGAGGGAGGATGGCAGAATAGGTCAACGTAAGTTTGGTGGTTATTCATTCCCACGGGCTACTTATGCACAGGATAAAGTAGGCTTTTATGAGATGCAAACACTATATGATACATGTCTTAAACATGATAACATTCACTTCTATAACGAATGGTTTTGTACTAAAATTCTAAGGGATGCAAATAATTTTAGGGGTCTGACAGCTATTGAAATGAAAACAGGTAACTTTTTCAAATTTAAATCTCCAGCAGCAATAATATGTACCGGCGGCGCTGGAAGAATTTACAGCTTTTCTACCTACGCGTACTCTTCAACGCCAGATGGCTTAGATATGGCATATCGGGCTGGGCTTGCTTTAAAAGATATGGAGTTCGTCCAGTTTCATCCTACAGGTATCCTGCCATCAGGCATATTAATTACAGAAGGTGCACGAGGAGAAGGAGGGTATCTTATAAATAATCAAGGAGAACGGTTTATGAAAAAATACGCTCCAACGAAACTCGAACTGGCTCCAAGGGATGTAGTGTCGCGCTCAATGATTCGAGAAATTCAGGAAGGAAGAGGTTTTAAACATGAATCCGGTGCAGACTGTCTGAAACTTGATCTATCTCATCTAGGAGCTGAGCGGGTAAAGGAACGTCTGTCAGGAATCAGAGAAATAGGCATTAAATTTTCCGGAGTCGATATTATCAATGAGCCAATTGAAATTCGACCCGTATGTCATTATATGATGGGTGGGATTAATTCAAACATAGATGGTGCTACTGAAATGAATGGACTATGGTCTGCTGGTGAGGCTGCATGTAACAGCACACATGGTGCCAATCGTCTTGGTGCAAACTCTACTTCTGAATGTCTTGTGTGGGGTAGAATTACAGGAGAATTAGCAGCCCGATATGCACTAAAGTCAAAGGGGTCTTCATTATCTATATCAGAACAGGATGTCATAGAAGAAGAAAAGAGGATTTTTGATGGAATATTTAGAGGGAGGGGCCAGGTTAATCCATATGAGATAGGAAAGCAATTGACTGATACTATGGATGCTAAAGCATATGTATTTAGAAAAGAACAGGACCTTGTTGAAGGTTTAAAGAAGGTAAAGGAATTAAAAAAATTAGGGTGGAAGCATGTAGATGATCAAGCAAAAGAGTATAATACTAATTTCATAAATGTCATGAAGGTAGATTCAATGCTGAGGATAGCGGAAGTTGTATTTATTGGAGCTTTAAACCGTCGAGAATCAAGAGGTGCGCATGCGAGAGACGACTATCCAATGCGCGATGATGTCAATTTTCTGAAGCATACTCTTGCTTACTTTGCGGCTGACGGCCCAAGGATGGCATGGTCTCCAGTAACGTTTACACGTTATGCGCCAGTGGAGAGGAAGTATTAATGGAAAGATCAAAAGAAAGTAATTTTAGTCGCAATAACCGCGAGGGTTTGAAAGGATGGCTAAATCCCTCAAGATATGGTTGGGAGCGTATATCCTACTGGCTACAAAGACTAACTGGAGTATTCTTGCTAGTTTATTTTATCGGTCATGTTTATGAAACAAGTTCTCTAACAAGAGGTCCAGATGCATGGAATGCTATGTTGGAGTTGACTCAAACACTATGGGGACATCTTTTCTTAATATTGGTGATAGGAACAAGTACGTTCCATTCTGCTAACGGTATTAGATTGATATTTACCCATGGTGGTAAGGGATTGGGCAAAGCTGGAAGACCAGACTATCCTTATGATGCGATATCGCTTAACTATCGGCAGAAGTCTGGAATATGGGTTGCATTAATATTATCGGCTGTGGCAATGCTGTACGGATCAAGTGTACTTTTTGGCGGAGAATAGAAAATAAAAGGAGAGGTAATGATGGAGACAAGAAGGATACTCCTACGCGAAAGTCAAATAATGAAAATACAGTACATTACAGCAATAGCAGCACTTGTTGTAGTGGCTGTGCATATCTTGATGCGTCTGATAATGCCATATAATATGAGCCTCGAGTATGAAAACGTGATCGTAAACTACCATAATATTCCGTACGCGCTTCTTTTAGAGTCAATACTAATACTCATTGCAATACATGGTTTTAATGGCTTAAGAGTCATATTGCTTGAGTTTCGACAGAATAAGATATGGGAGAACGGTATTA
Source organism: Nitrososphaeraceae archaeon (assembly GCA_035264705.1). GTDB lineage: Archaea > Thermoproteota > Nitrososphaeria > Nitrososphaerales > Nitrososphaeraceae > JAJNBK01. The sequence continues at coordinate 14,785 of DATFPS010000106.1, forward strand.
CAGTATTCACTATAACGGCGATGATAGTCATAATTGCATATGGTACTAGAACAATAATAATGGCTAATCATCTAGGATTGAATTAAAAATGATGGAAATTATCAAAAAAATAGGGATGTTAAAAAATAGGGATGTAAAAGACGATGATAATAATTATAATAGAAAGAGTAGACTTCGCGATAACGTTATCATAAAAGTATTTCGTGCTAACAGAATCAAGGGAGATCCTGTCCGCTATGATTCCTTTGAGGTACCAGTACAGCGTTGGACAACTGTCCTTGATGCTCTTATTTATGCGAAGAGCAATCGTGACAGTAGCATTGGAATAAGATATTCATGTCGAATGGCATCATGCGGCTCTTGTGGAATGAAAATTAACGGAGTTCCAAGACTTGCTTGTTACACAAAGATTTCAGAGTTGGAGGGTAGTACAATCACCTGTGAACCTCTTCCAAATTTCCCTCACATTCGTGACCTTGTAACAGACTTTTCACAATTTTTTAATCACCATAAAGAAATGAAGCCCTATATACATAATGAGAACGCAGATATATTAGACAGGGAAAAATTATCCGAATTCAAACAAAGTCCAGAAGATGTTGATAAATATTTACAGTTCTCTTATTGTATCAGGTGTGGGTTATGTTATTCTGCATGTCCTACTGTAGCCACGGATACAAAATTCCCTGGTCCTCAGGCTCTATCACAAGCTTATAGATACTATGCAGATACACGGGACAATGATAAGAAAGAGCGAATTAATATTGTAGATGATAGACATGGGATTTGGAGATGTCATTTTGCTGGTTCATGTAGTGTAGTTTGTCCAAAAGGTGTAGATCCGGCATTGGGAATTCAATTACTACGAGGTCATCTTATGGGACTTTCAAAAAATGAAAAAAAAATAGCAAAACTGGAGAATCGAAGTAAAAATTGATAAAAAAAGGAATATCAAAATAACTTCATTTTGCATCTCTGCTAATTCGCTAAGTGGTGAGATTTAAAAAATAGGCTTATCATAGGATCGATTAGTCAGATTCTGATCTTGAGTCTAGGATGAAACGAAACAGATATCTAGTTTGAAAAGACTTTTCGGAAATTATAAGGTTAAGTTTACGCTCATTCAGACTAAATTTGGACTACTTTAAAAATTTTAGGATTTAGGTGGAAGCTTACTTTCATTTACTTGCTTATTTATCGCATCAGCCATAAAGTGGTTGCTAACATTGACTTTGACACCTTCAATTCCTTGAACTTTATAGACATTGTCTCTGACATCTTGAGCAATTTTGAAACCAAATACTGCGGGACAGAATGGGCTTGTTAAATGTAAATCGATATCTACCTTCGCTGCATTAATATCTACTTTGTCAACTAATTCTAATTCCATTATAGAGACTCCAATTTCTGGATCCACGATCTTGGTTAATTCATCAAATATTAATCTACGAGTCTGCTGAATATCTTGACTCATGACAACATTAAATTTGTACAAACCCTATATAACTATTGCATAGAATTGAGAAAAATAAACCGTCCCATGGATCCTAAATGATAGAATCTAAATTATGATGCATCAATAGATTTTGAATTTTTTCAACAAGGCAATTGGCTCTGTTGTTATATATAATATCTTAAAATAAAACTATTTTATTAGTTCACTTATGTATAGGTCACGACCGAGAGGTACACTCGATGATGATACTTTGAAGTTTCTCTCCTCCATAGATATTGATCGAGATATATTAAATTATGACATAATAGGAAGCGAAGCACATTCGATGATGTTGTATGATATTGGCATTTTGTCTGTGTCAGAATTAAAGAAAATCTTGCAAGCTTTGGAGGATATTAAAAACAATCCTTCACAGCTAAAAACAGACACTTTTGAAGATATTCATGAATCATTAGAAGCATTTGTGATAAAACAAGCTGGCATCGATGCTGGCGGTAAAATGCATACTGCAAGATCGAGAAATGATCAGGTAATACTTGATATTAGAATGAAGGTACGTGATGATATTAACAATATTTGTCTAGCAATTATTGATCTGATTGATTCTCTATTGGAAAAGGCAACCGAGAATAAAGAAAGTGTAATGCCTATGTATACTCATCTTCAGCAAGCTCAGATAGGAACCTTTTCTCACTATCTTTTGTCATATTCCGATGCGCTTTTTAGAGATATGGATAGGCTTTATATTACATATGGTAGAAACAACCAATCACCACTGGGCGCATGTGCAATAGGTGGATCAACCATTAACATTAATAGAAGAACGACTGCTGTTTTCTTAGGCTTTGACGGATTAATAAGAAATTCTGTTGACGCAACTAGTTCACGGGATGCACTTATAGAGTATACTTCAGGGATCTCCATCTTCATGACTACGTTAAGTAGATTGGCGGAAGATTTTATACTCTGGTCGACAGCTGAGTTTGGATACTTGGAGATCTCTGATGAATATAGTTCTACATCTAGTGCAATGCCGCAGAAAAAGAATCCAGATCCTTTAGAACTTGTCAGGGCAAAAGCATCCTCTGTTCTTGGTAATTTGGTATCGATCCTCTCAATTGTAAAAGCTCTTCCATCGGGTTACAGCAGAGACCTGCAAGAGTTAAAACCCCACCTGTGGAGAGCATCAAGTACTGCTCTTGAAGCTGTAAAAATAGTAAACAGGGTTGTAAAATCAATTGATGTTCACACGAGGAGAATGCAAGAGTCAGCAAATAATAGCTATGCTCTATCAGTTGATATTGCAGAACAATTAGTTATAAAAAAAGGAATACCATTTCGTATTGCTCACAAACTAGTTGGATCTCTTGTTGAGAAAGCAGCTCGCGAAAATAAAAGCCAGGTTATAATGTTAGAAGAACAAGATATTAAGGAGGTATTGGAAAAAATTGAATTAGATCTTCAACCAAACGAATTAATACATTTGATTCAAGAAGTTACTCCTCAAAGAGCTCTTGAGTTACGAATCTCTTTCGGTTCCCCAAATCCAAAAGAACAGGAAGAAATGATTATTCTTTCTAGGCATAGGCTCGCCGGTTATAAGGAGGGAGTTCCAAAACGGAAAAAGTACGTCGATGCTGCTTTCCAAAACCTTACGAGGACTGTTGAAAATTACTTAAAGCACTAAATTAGCAATGATAACAACAACAAAGATCTCTATGATGATTTTTGCAGACAGCTTAGCTATAAAATCGCATCGAGTCAAATAGATAATATATTGATTATCAAAAAATAGCGAGAACAGAGAATAACATCAAAAGTTTACAATGCCAATTCGCTTAAATAATCTTTGTTTCCTGGGAAAAGTAGATAATTCTACTTTCTGTATTGTATTTGGTATTCTTAATTTTTAATAGTAATCTAAAAAGATGCCGTTTTATTGTTCAAACATAACGGTAAATAGCAGAAATTGATGTTTACTGCCATAAGCATCAAAATAATATTATTTGAAGATACCTCTTCTATCATAATTAAACAAAAAGAAAACATAGCCCGGCCCAGATTCGAACTGGGGTCAAAGGCTCCAAAGGCCTCTATGCTTGGCCACTACATTCGACGGAATTTCACTTCCTCTACCGGGCTTCCGGGCACATTTTCGTATATTTTACTATCTTTAGAATGTTACGCAGGGCTTGTTATAAATGAGAACATCTTATCAATGGGATCATCCATACTATCAAGGATATGCCTCGCTCTATTCTTCTGAGTAGTAGTATAGTGTTTGTCTAATAGCATCTTGCTACTTAACCGAACGAGGTCTCTAGAACTAATAGCCCGTTTTACGAGACCCGACCTGATCAAATACTTTTCAATGTAAAAGCGAACAGGAGCGATAGAAATAGTAGGTTTTCCAAGTAATGATGCTTCGGCTGTCATTGTCCCTCCAGCCCCTATAAATAAGTCCGCTAATGATATTAAAAGGGTACCATCGAGAACGTTCTGCATAATATATGCTTTCCCCCTATATCTTTTTGTTAATTCGGTTATCTGGTCTTCATATCTGCACAGGATAATAATATTATTCGCAATAGATAAATTATCTACAATGGCGTCGACCATAGAGATACTGTTTTCTATCTTTTTATCTGCGATATAGGAAGCTTTTGTCTCTTCCAATCTAATCAAAACATTCTTTTTCGATGTTTCAAGACCGATTTCATTGATCAAATTGGATGTCAATGATGATGAAGATAAAGGGCTCCGTTTGAGCCAAACAACAGGATCTAATGCTCTATATCTTGTTATCCTAGTTTTTGGAATTCCAAACATATTCCATGCAGAATAAGGTATGACCCAGGGAGAAAACAGATGGTCTACAAGTGGTATTGTAAGTCTTGCAACGGCTTCAGCATGGGGTGAATCATTGAATCCAATATGGCTGACTCCAAGTCCAAATGCAACTCTAGCTGCTTCGGGCGATGAAAAAGATATTGCAACATCAGGCTCGAATTCCTTTACCAAATGAGCGAGTTCAAATATCCTATTAGCACTTTCACACAGTTTTTCGTATTTTCCTGCTCCGCCGTGTCTTCCTACAATTTTAAGATGAAGCTGCTTAATCTTTGATAGCTCTACTACTTCTCTATACTCTCTGGATGTGCATAATGATTCATGACCAGCTTCATTAAACAAGTCTATGGCGGGTTTAAAAAACATTACCTGTTTTGGTGTTAAAATATCAAACCAAACTCTCAAAGTTAATCAAATGAGAGAATTGCAATGGAAAAACCTTTTCTTTAACCCTCCTTTAGATAGCTAAGGAGATCGGGGCTATGCGCATGTGGAGAGAGGTCATTATATAATTTGAGCAGTGGATCAGCATCATCAACAACAACAATAACTGCCGCGGTATATGGACTAAGTACAGAAGGGTACCGCATTGCCTCTTCTATTGCAATTAAAGGTTCGAAGGTTTCATTAATCGATGAATCTGCTCGAATGGCGATAACATTAAAGCCAGATATTGCTCGGACCTATCCTAATGTGAGCTCTTTGATAGAGGATGAGCCCTTACTAGGTCTTGAACCAATTGACGTTGCAATTAGCGATGCTGCCTATATATTTTTTGCACCACGAATACGGAAGATAGGGCAAGAGGTAAAGAGTGATGTTACATCCAAATTTAGGGATGCAATTAGAGCGTTGAAAAGAGGTTCTTCAGTTATCTATACTCTTCCTACAGGAATAGGTGGGAGTAACGAAAACATTGCATTAATCGAACATATAACTGGTATGTCAGTAGGCAAAGATGTTTTCTATTATTATATGCCAATCAACACAGATAGTATTGTAGCATCTGAAACTTTGATAGGTTCATTAAAATCAAGACAGGATACGCACATCACCAAAATGCTATATGATCCTAATATGCATGGTAAATTGAATTATGTAAATGTTATTTCTGCAGAATCTGTCCATTCTATTAAGATCCTAGGACATTACACAGGGATGGCTAGCATCTTAGAAATCTGTAAGCATACCCAAGATACTAACAGCCGCAGGGAAGTAATGCATCATGGATATAGCGACATATATCTAGATGATGTTGCAAATGGATTGTATGACCTAAGAGCTATCAGTTCATCTCAGAGCGGTGCAGGACCATTGATGTATCTTGTTAACGGTACTCTCAAAGCCATAGAAGGTTATATAAAACACCTGATAGACGAAATTAGGGATATCTTAAGGAAACGCGATCTGAAGGCAAGTAGAACTAGGGTAGCCATTGCTTGGACATTAGATCCAAACGAGATGAGGGGAGACAAGATAGAACTACTATCTTCCCTTGAATCAAGGCTTAAAGATTATATAGGAGACGTTGAGCGACAGCAAGGTGTTGCTTTTGATCTATATCCAAGCGATAAAACTATGATAGTTGTAGCATGTTCTAAGTATGATTTTGCCAAAGTTATATCTAAAAACAAGCAAAACTCAGATTTTATATTAATGAAAGCAAACCCTGCGTGCGAAACTGCAGTTGATAAAGTTTCATCAGAAAAATAATTAGGAAATTAGAGAAATCAAGATTTTCTTAATGGCTATTAATTTCATATATAATAATCTTTAAGATTTCTTGAATATTCTATATTCTAAAGAAAAACTAGTGTTCATCAGATAGAAAGCTATTCAGATTTAATCATCGGACATTAAATCCGGCTAATTTACCACAAATTAATAGGAATTATTTGATTCCCACTCAGCTTTTTTCTTGTCATATTCACTTCTAGAATATTTCACTTTAGCAGGATGACCCATGACAACAACATTGGGTGGGACATTTTTTGTTACTAATGCCGCCATTGCGACTATGCTGTTCGTTCCAATTCTTACTCCAGGGAGTATTGCCGCTCTACTGCAAATAATTGCATCATCCTCTACAATAACTCCAACCATTTTTCGGCTCATAGGATATGGATCATTAGTAAAAGTTGCGCTTGGACCAATGAATACATTTTTTCCTATCGATGTTAACGGTGGAATATATACCGAACCCTCAATTCTTGTATTATCGCCGATTTTTACTTTGTAATCTACATGAGTCAGTGAACCAATCATAACATTATTACCAATTATCGTATTGTCTCCAACATATGCAAAATGCCATATCTTCACATTTTTGCCAATTCTTGCAGTGGTTGAAATATAGTTTGTTACACCAGGAGCATTAGTATAATTATTACTATAATTGTTCGTAGTATTATTACGATTATTACGATCTTGCATAACTATCTTCCTCCTAGTCCTCTCTCTCCTTTATTGTCCTAAAGATGCCAAGGATTTCCGTGTTTTATAACTTTCTCAGGAATTTTATCACGCCATTGATGCAGAAAGTCAATATCTGTTTGCTTTTCACGAAGTTCATCTGGTAGCATGACTGGAATCTCCTCTATAATTGGATAATAACGTGAGCATTTCATACAAAACAAAATACCTTCAGATATGACAATTTCATTGTTATTATGATTATTGTTATTGTTATTATATTTTCTTATATTAATCTCAAACAATTCTAACGGATAGTGTTTGTCAATAGGGCATGCAAGGATATCTAACATTGATTTTTTCATATCTCATTTCAGATCCAGATAAATCGGGGAGCCAGTATTACTAGATAAAAGTGCTGCTTCTGCTACTCGTGTAACATTTGTTGCATCAATTGCTGAAATAACTGGCTTGCTAATTTTGCCATCTATGGCATCCAATAGACTTTGCAATTCCAAGGTCAAAGGTTCCTGAAATTGCTGACGGCGTGGAATTACAGTAGACTCTTCATGGTCAATGGTAATTTCCTGTGTGATAAAATCTCCCGCTATTATACCATCAGTACATACCGCACTAAACTTTCTGACTTTCTTTGGAGTGATCCAATTTGATGCGATAATGGCTACTTTTTGACCCTTGAAACCAAGCATAATAGTCGCAAAATCTTCATAAGAGTGGAATTTCTTACCGGAAAGAGCAAATACAACTTGTGGCCTGCAATTGAACAGAAACATAGCAGTATCGATATCATGAACAGAGGTATCGTAAATTATTCCAACATCTTTGACATGTAATGGCATTCTGCTTTCTCTATGAAATTCCATCATTAATAGATCACCATACATATTACAATCTATAAGCCGTTTAACTTCTTGTACAGCAGGATTGAACCTCTCAATGTAACCTGAAGTCAAAATGACTTTATTCCTTTCCGCTACATCAATCATCTCTTCGCATTCTTTGGAAGAAAATGCAAGTGGCTTTTCAACGAAAACATTAATTCCTTTTTCCATTATTCTTTTGGCAATAATAGAATGAGTTTTAGTTGGTGTACAGACGAGACATGCATCTAATCTCCTCTCTTTGTCAAGCATATCGTCTATGGAAGAATATAATCTTGTACCATACTTATCTGCTATTTCTTTACCACGCTGAAGGTCAATTTCGCATATCGCTACTAGACTATCTAAATCATGCAGAACTCTTGCGTGATTCTTACCCCATCCTCCAACGCCAACAATAGCTAGCTTAAACCTGCCTTCTCTTATTACCATACTGGGGTTAACCAACTCATAAAATCTTTAACATTTGCACATACGATTTCTGAGTATTTTTCACGAATACTCTTTGTAACTGAGCCTTCTTTTCCGTTACCTATCGTTCGATCATCAATACTTATGACTGCGACGATTTCGGCGGCGGTCCCGGTCAAAAATATCTCATCTGCAAAATACAATTCTGTCCTAGATATAGAACGCTCCTTTACTTTATATCCTAAATCCTTTGCAATGGTTATTGCAGTATCACGCGTAATTCCTTCTAGTGCAGAACAAGCTATAGAGGGAGTATAGATGTTGTTATTTCTGACTAAAAATATATTTTCACCCGATGCCTCACTGACATATCCGTCCCTATCAAGCAAAATGGATTCATCATAACCATTACGTTTGCTTTCTTGTGTTGCAAGTATCGAATTAAGATAATTTCCCGCAGCCTTTGCCATAGGTGGAATTGCAGTATCATGAATTCTACGCCATGATGAAATACATGCTTTGATGCCTTCTTCCCTAAAATATTTTGCTAATGGAAAAATTATAATCGCGGTATGTGTTGGAGATTCTCTAGTAATATTCAGATCTATTCCATGCAATCCTACAAATGTCAAAGGTCTTATATAGCATGACTCTCTAAGTCCTGTCTTTTTTAATAATTGTGTCGTTGCTTCACAGAGCTCTTTTGCTGTATACTTCAGAGCAATAGAATATACTGACGCAGAACGGTGAAGTCTTTCCATATGCTCTTTCAATTTGAATATGTATAAATTATTTCTAGAGGCATATGCTCGAATACCTTCAAAAACAGCAGTTCCATAATGTAAAGCATGGGTCATAATAGGAACTGTTGCCTCATCCCATTTAACAAATCTACCATCAAACCAGATGAACTCTGCACCTTTTGTCTTCATCTAAGGCAAAGTCCTTTTTGGATTATAAAAATCTTCAAAAAAGACCTTCTTTTGGGAATTTCATTCCCATTAGCCTCATCGTATAATCCGGAGATCGTGCATATTTCTCTATGATTTTCCAATTTTCATTAATTAAAGTAGCAACTTCTTTTGGCACCTTATCATGCCACGCTTCACCTTCGTTTACCGTTCCTTTGATAGCATGCAGATAAAGCATTTCCTTCACATTAGAAGCAGAAATTTCCAGTCGTTTGAATTTATTTGGATGAAGTTTGTATAATTTCAATGCTATACTCTCTATTTCATCGCCTGTGTAAGCAACGAAATCATTTTCTTTAATATTTCTAACTATTTGATTTCGCAAAACCCAAGAATAAGGAGAGATCAAAGGTGGTAGATATTTTATAAAGGGGTAAAAAAATGTATAATCTGGTAAAATTGAAATGTTGTTATTATGGCTAAACACAGATTCTACCATAGCTTTTCTAATTTTATAAGGAAATGGGAAACTTCTAGTATTAATCTCCTTTCCGCCTTTTAAAAATCTCACTGGAAAGATATAGATGCCATAATCTTTCTCTAGAAATGAACTAATGATCGTATGATGTGCCTTGGTCAATGGATTGATGTGAGCAAGATAGATTATCGCTCGTCTTCCCATTGCTTTAGTAAAATATAAAGGGGTATAAGAACAAAAAGTATCGGGGGCGCTTAAGAACTTCTCTTTACTTCGATTTCAATCGTAGAAACATTCCGCGTCCTACCATCCTCGGATTGAACTGTTTCGGAGCCAATTCTTACATCACCTATATTGTATCCAGCACTCTCCATTCTCTTCAGAATGATTTGGGAAACGTCTACTGCTCTTCCGATGCTCAAACCTCTTGCCTTGATTGTTACCGAAGGCTGGTTAGCAAGCTGAATGAGTGTCGACGTGACGTAGGCCATCAAAGGTTTCTTTCCTATGTAGATCGCATCACGAATTCCTTCTTTATTTAATTGTTGATTCTGTTGTGGTTGTGGTTGTGGTTGTGGTTGTGGTT
>DATFPS010000107.1:0-10925 GCA_035264705.1 Nitrososphaeraceae archaeon
ATAGGAGCTGCTTCAGACGAAAAGGGTGGCGTAAATAACCTTGCCATTACAAATATACCGACCAATAAAGCATTTCCAGCAATTCCAAAATAATACAATGGCCATTTATTATTGAGTGGCGATAGCTTCTCAGCTACTTTGATAATAAATATACTATAAATTATTTGAGCGATTCCACTTATCAAGAAAGATATTCACCAAATAAAAGATTCTTCCATATGCTCTTGTACTAACAATAGATGAATAATACCAGCAGACATTGACAATATCGCTATTGAAATGATGATAATCCTTAAGCTTGTGCTTTTGGAATTATTAGACCTGTATCTTAAGGTAGATACAAGTCCCACAGTTATTCCTAGTGCAAATATTCCTGCCCATTCAGTTAAGCGAGAAATTATGTTATCTTGTTTATCGATATTCATATCAGTATTATTCTCACCTTCACTTTGAGCAAAGACGTCAGCGTTATTACCAGTACTGGTGACAATAGTAGATAACATAAATTCGGTTTGTACGAGTAATAGTACTAGTAACAGTATAAGGAATTTCATCGTTAGCCTACTTTGAGAGGCATTAATTAATTAACCTGGATTAACTTAGTTAATCAGAGCTTATATCGTAACGGGTGCTATCGTATAAGATTATCATAATGATGAGAGACTGTAATGATTGTAAATACTCATTAGGTTAGTAAGAATAATATGCTAAGCAAAAATATCTGTGAGAGATATGGAGCAAGAAAAGAGAAAAGAGTAGTATTATCTTGCAGATAACAAACGCGGCCAGATCTGTGATGTATATATCAAATAGAACAATGTAAGATGTCTTTAGTGTTGGAGTATTCTGAGAATAAAACCATGTAATATCATAAAAAGGATTAAGTAATAAGGAAACTTTAGTGCTATTTTAGACATATAAAAGTATATTCATGATTATCTCCTGGATTTTTTGATGTCTAAATGAATTTCTTAACATATGTAATTAGCCTAGTTAATTAGTTAAGTATTGGAAGAGCTTGCAATACAAGACTTTTTTTATATTCATAAGGCCGTATAGAAAATGAAGACCGAAATGATCCTCTCTTTGAAGCTTTCTTCAGACCTCTAATTATTTATAATATAAACATGGTTGTCAACAATTAAGCAAAAAATTCTCTATCCATTATACCAGATGAAGCAAATCCCATAAATGCCATCGAAGGCTCCTATAACAATTAAAAGATATAGATAAGCAATTATAATCCACAACTATAGTATAGTTATAATCCAAGCCATTCTAAAGCTGCTGTTCTATTCTATAATCTACTTCTAGCTTATAATACACTGTATGTTATATGGATAATCAGTAGTCCAAGTATAATTCTCGATTTGTCTAGTATGTTGTCTACAGTATTTATAATATTGAAATTACATACTAATCCTTTGCAAAGTTAAAGTTAGAAACAGATAGGGAAGATACTGCATATGTCTCTGAAAGATTTTCAATTGTACGTATGTCTATATATCTACATCTCATTCCAACATCTTTAACAGTATATTTTAAGTTATACTTGGCATAGAAGTTTTTGTGATTTTAGATACTATTCCACTAAACGCAAAATTAGTGATAAGGAACCATCCCCATAGGTATACTTCTCCTGGAACTGTACACGGTCCTTTAGGATCACCATTATTATCAATTGGATTGTCCATGTGGACCTTTTCGCTCGTACACATTATCCATGGAATTTCTATAGGTGAAAGAGCTACTGTTTGTCCAAAGATTGCTGGAAATACGAATATCCACAACATGAAGGAGGGTGCCATGTAGATTAGCATTGGACGCATCTGTTGCTGCTGCATTTCCATGGCCATTTTATTTACATAAGCTTGTTTCTTTTTTAATTCTGCTACACGCGCTTTATCTTGTTTTTTTATCGCATCGGTGTATTGTTTTCGCCACTCACTGGTCTCTTTCATAACTTTGTTCATCTTTTCGATGTCGGTCGTCTTTTTACGTAGTAATGCAAATGCAAAGTTCATTCCTATGGCAATTAATGCCGCTACAATCATAGCAGTGAGCATATCTGGAAAAAGCGGATGTTTTGTATACTGAGGTGCTAGACCTGGAATTTGCATTATAATCGAATTGATAATACTCATATTCTTGATCCATGATCATCACTTAATGCCTTAACAATGTTTGATGCAGTTTCATCAATTTTGTTATTACTATTCATAATTATAATAAATGGACAGCCAGTTAATACAGAACACGTAGCAACCATGACTTTGGAAATATCGAGTTGATATTGAATATCTTCTATCGATTCAATGTCTCTATCACGGGTATCATCAATTCTTCTTCTATTGACTATCTCCTCTGGATGTGCAGCAACCATAACGATATTTGTAGGTTTTATAACTTCAAGTAAATGCAGCGGGAGTCCAGGATAATATCCTTCATTGGTATTTATGAAAACATGAGTATCCACAATCACAATATTATCTTTCAAATCAGCGATTCTTCTAGCAGCAAGATTTTGCATATGTCGCTGAACTTCAATAGACTGTCTGCGCATTTCATCTCGATTGTTTATACCTAACTTCCTTGCTTCTTCAAACATCATAGTACCAAATACAACTACTGCTGTTTGTACTCCCCTTTGGTTTAGAATCTCTGCTGTTCTAGAAATTACGGTAGTCTTTCCTACACCGGGTATTCCGACTACTACTACTCGTTTATTGTTTTCTCCCAAGAAGAGCCGCCAATTTAGGCATATGAGTATCGACTTGTTCTCTAATCAACAAATTATAATAATTTACTAGTATATCTACCATTAGAAGAATACCAATTCCTGAACCAAACACATTTAGGACGTCGGATGTTGATGCTAACAAGCCTATTATAATACCGCCTAAAATCGTGACTGAAGGAATATACTTGTTAAGTAAAACTTCCACTGATCCTTCAGCTCTTCTAAAACCAGGAACCTGCACATCGGCATCCAAGAGATTCTTTGCAGCGGATTTTGCAGATAACCCACCTAACTCCACCCATAGCCTCCCAAAAACTGTCACAATAGCTGTTATAAAGACAACATAAACAATGGCCTTAACTGGGTCCTGTACTGCAGTTTCTAAACCTCTAGGAGCTGTAAGATAATATAATAATCCTCCTGTTGGACTTTGTGGTGCACTAGGATCAAACTGCGCTATGCCATTGAAAATAGGATTGTCGTTTTGAGGATTGTAGTTAGCCCACAACATCTGGCCCATAAACACTCCATTGGCGATGAGTGCCGAGGATAAGATCACAGGAATGTTAGATGTATACAACAGCTTGATTGGATACACAGCAGTAAATCCTCTATATTTTGTAGATACAATTGGTATATCTACATGTATGCCTTGCACATATACTAACACTAGCAATACACCTCCAGTAATTCCCAAGGTAAAAATGCTTGGAAGTTGACCGGCTCTGAAGATTGAGTCTTCAGCATGACCTGTAGCAGCAGAATCAATAATAAAAGGAATTATTCCCACGGGCCCATCCTGAGCAGGGAGAGGACTGAATAAGCTCCAGAGTATAGTCTGCGCTACGCCTGCCATGATAAACAGGCTAATACCTGATCCTAGTCCCCAGCCTTTCTGTACCAATTCATCTAGATACATTACAAGGATACTGGCACCAATTAGTTGTGCAACTACAATTGGTATGATACTAGGTGAGGCTACAAGAGGACCATATACGCTTACACCATATAATGTACCCTCTGCAACTATTACAACAATTGTCACAATCTTTGTAGCAGATGTAAATAATGATCTATCGTCAGGATTCTTGAAGTTTAGATTAACCAGATTAGAGCCTTTTAGCAACTGCATGAGCAATCCTGCTGTAACTATAGGCCCAATCCCCAATTCCATCAATGTACCTTGTTGTGCTGCAAAAATAACTCTAGCAAATGCAAGAAAATCAAATGCAGGATCATCGGTAACACCATAAAGAGGTATCTGCCCCATAATTAAATAAGCAAAAAGAGCTATACCACACCAGACAAACTTTTCAGTAAGTGATATTTTCTTTTTCGGTTTTTCAACCTGAGGTATGTATCTAGACGCAGTTTTAACTACTCGTCTAAACGGACTTTCACTCTGCGATGTGTTCATTTGTCAATACCTCTCCTCCAGCTTCTTGAATTTTTTTCTTTGCGCTATCAGATATTCTTGTTATCTTAACAGTAAAAGCACTATTAGCTTTCCCACCAGCCAGCAACTTGTCGTAGCCAAGAGAGGTCAAATCTAAAATAACTTTTCCATCCTGGTCTACCTTACCATATTTAGCAACAACGGAATCTAAATCTTTTATGTTAATCCACTTGTGAACTAGATTCCTATTAAATGAATTGAAAGCGTCATGTCCAAAATGATTAGGTTCTTCAATTACTGTACGATTCCAGAAGTGCTTATGTTTTCCGGCTCCACCAATACCACCACGACCACCAGATTGTCTGTGTTGACCTACCTGTCCCCATCCACAATATCTGCTGCCTCGTTGTCTTCTACTTTTTCTAAATCTAGTAGCCATTTTTAATATATTCTCCTTTTTCGATTAACTTTGAAAGGTGTTTTAAATTCATTATATCACCTTACTTAAGCTTTGCTCTATTCATAACATTCTTTTCACGATATCAGTCAGGCCTTTATCTTCGCCAAGTATGCCATTCTGTGAGTACTGTGTCTTCGTTTTCCTTTTAAAACCACCACGGGGAGAATTCAATGCAAACCAGGGTTTAATGGATCTAATCTTTGACAATGTTATCTTATTATCTGCAATAGCAGATGCAAGCTCTTCAATGGTAGTGTATCCTTCTGGTAGATCAGAGTTTGTTATGGGTTTAAATCCAGTTTTTTTCCCTCTCTTTTGTAGTAATTCCTTTATAATTGTCGCATCGGCAGAAGTCCAAGCAACCATTTCCTTGACTTTCCTTAGCATACCAAGTGATTCTGGATTTTCTGGTATGACTGTTGCACGAAATCTTTTGTCGAGATTTAGATTATCCAAAGTATTATTTGCCCAATATGGTATGTTTACTGTACCTCTTATTCGAACAACTAGATAAGCCATATCCAATAATCAACCCGACATATAGGTGCTTCTGAGCGCATTGAAAATAGCTTTTATTGTGGATGACATTGTGCTAGTCGATCCGAAAGACTTCGTCCATGCATCTTTTAATCCAGCAAGTTTTAGAAGGCTTTTTATATTCTCACCTGCAACTAGACCCAGTCCTCTTGGACCTGGAAGGATCTCTATTGCTACACTTCCTCCTCTTCCTCGAACTTTGAATGGAATTGAATGGAGCTGATTGCATCTGCATTCCCAGCTTCCACAACCTAACTTTACTGGAATAACATCAAGGTAAGCCGCAGTAGTTGCCTTGTCTATTGAAATACGCATTTGAGATGCTTTACCCTTCCCGATTCCAAACCAACCTGCTTCATTGCCAACTGCAACTAATGCATTGAATCGTGTCATTTCACCAGCATCTGTTTGTTTTTGAACAATTCCTACATGAACTACTTGGCTCTTTATCTCGGGTAGTAACCTTTTAACAATTTCTGACTCTTGAATTCGCATACCATTTTCATAGATTTGGTCCATGGAACTGATCTTTCCGCTGGCCACCATCATACCCAATGTCGTTCGCGGCTTCCATTCTACATGTTCTTCTTGCTGACGAGAATATCTGCTCATTCCTGCTTATTACCTCCTTTAGACGAAGATTTCGACTTGGCCATAGTAGTATTATCGGGTCCCTCTTTACTCAATTTGTTTACTTGAATATCAGATTCATTCAATTTTTTGTCCTCAGAAGATGATATGCCAGAAATTCTCATTCTGATCTCTTCAAAATGTACTGGATAATCTTCGGGCCTTAAACCTTGTTTTAAAAGCGAAGAAAACCTTGAATTATATTTTTCTTCACTATCCTTTAACAAATTAGCATAGTTAGCTATATGTTCTCCACTCACACGATCATGGCCAGGAAGAGATTCCTTTGAAACTGGAATGTTAATTCCTGAATCTACAATTCCTTTCAAACATGCTGCTACTTTTGTTGTGAATGGATTGTTACCAGTATATAAAACCGCGTTAGTAGCTCCCTTTGCGATAGTTTTCTTTCCTAACAAGAGACCAGTAAGATAACAGGCAGGCATGCTATTCATTGAACCTTTCCATCCGTGGCGGATAAGTTCTCTGCTATGAGAAGAAGCGATAACAATATCGCCAGTTAAAGTAGGTTTCAAAGATTGAGCGGAAATATTTTGGCCGCTGATTTTTGTAATTATGAACGGTCGTCGACCGATCAAAATACCACTCCTTTTACGGTAATTCGTTTTACGTTGTCTAATTCTCTTAAGAGTATGAACATAAGCCATAACCAACCATACACCACTTTTTAATAATTAAAAGGCAAACGATATAAAGCACTTATAAACGTTTTAGCATAATATGCTTGATATAAAAAAGATATCAGGTTTGTATGGTATCTTTCTTTTTTGTTGCCATTCTATTTGCTATTGATGCGGCAAACGCACCCGCGCCGATTCCATTATCTATATTAACTACTGCAAGACCAAACGTGCAACTCTGTAACATAGATGCTAGAGCAGCCATACCATTAGAACCAAATCCATAACCTATTGAAGTCGGAACCCCAATTACAGGAATATCAACTATTGATGAAACAAGAGATGCAAGAGCTCCTTCCATTCCTGCAACAACTACTATCGCATCAACATTTTCATTAATCATCTCTTTGAGCGGGGAGAAGAGTCTATGAATTCCTGCTATTCCAACATCATATTTGAAAATTGCGTCACAGCCCATAGCGTTGGCAATCAATCTGGCTTCTTCTGCAACACCAATATCGGACGTACCTGCTGTAAGAATACCTATTTTTGCTCCAGTTTTTGTCGGTCGATGATTACTCCTAGAGACTAAAATAGTCGTGCTTTGTCTTCCTATATCAAGATTCAGTTTTCTCTTTTTCAAATCTTTACAAAGCTTAGACAATTCATTTCTTCTAATCCTGCTAACTATCACCTTTTCTTTTTTCTTTATGGCGCACAGCACTATACTGACAATATCTCGGTATTCTTTACCTTCTGCGAATATTACTTCAGGTACTCCCTTTCGAATTTCTCTTCCTATATCTAATTGAGCAAGATTATTTCTGACATATTCTATAGAATGGATGGTAATCTGTTTCTGAACTTCATCTATGCTAAGATGACCTTGCGCAAATTTTTTTAGAATACCCTCTAATTCCATTCTTAGATAAGATAGAATACGTCCATATATGTCTGATCTATGTCATCATTTTATATGAACTAAGTGTTGCTACTATAGTCATTGAAGATTCATTAATTGATAGGAAAATAGAGATGGCTGCAGTCAGGTAAGTTCCATATTACTCTTGACATCTTTTAAAAAAGTGTCAAAAGAAATTTGACAGATATAGATATACTCTTGCTACGAAAATAGTAATTAACCTATCAGATCATTATAGACAATACATAATCGGTCTTTTAAGCGAATTTTCAATCTTTTCCAATAATAATAAATCATTCAAACACCTAACTAGACAAGACATCTTAGCTTTTCTTGATGGCTATCGAAAGTCAGAAACAAGGGGACTTGTTGCATATGAGTGAATGAATTGGCGCTTATAACACATATAGAATACATCTTAATAACTCTTCAGTTGTTTATATTATCCTAAACTAGAATCAAACAAAAGGCCAAAGCCGCAAGTCATCTAAGATATCTCTAAGATATCTCTATTGAAGAGAAATAACAGTCAATATGTAAGCCTATAGATAATGGACAAAAGAAGATGACATTCTCTTTCGAAAATATTGCATTAGCAAACCTATGAAATGCTATCACACGATTTAAAGAAGTTATCATACGATTTAAAGAATACTAGTTGCAGACAGCCTAAAAATATGAAACTAAGGATCATAGATATAGTTCTCAACTTACGAGTAACTATGAATACCCAAAGGTTCAAGAAAAAGTGAGAATATCTATGGAAATACACTCGTCATTTGTCCGTTCTCTCATCATTATCTTTTTGATAATTAGTTACTCGACGGGTTTGTAATAATGAAATACAATATACACGAAAGTTGGCTATATTGTTGTTTCTTTAGACAACAGCAAGACAAGCCGTTTAAACGGGAGATACGAGGAAAAGCCTTAGTAAATATCTTTGATATGTCAAGTGAGTTTCGAAATGGCTGTTATTCTCTTTCATCCATCATAGTGGCTATTCTAAAAGATTGAATTATTCCGTCCATATAGTAAAATTACCTCGTTGAAGTTAATAACTGCAGGAGGTTTCTCTGTGGCAATGAGAATGCTCTGTTGCTGTTCCTGGCATTAGTATTTTTTATTGTCAATAAGGCTTTCTTCTTCTTCTTTTTCTTCTGTTTCATTTAGAAGTATGCCACATTTGAGCAAAAATATTGCAAAAGTTTAAGATTGTGCTATTGTTGTTGCTGACGACCATTAAACTAAACGCGAAACAGACTTTATAGTATAGAACCTAATAAAATTGCATAGCAACTGCTAGCAAGTATGTGGTTTTCCAGAACTGGCTATCCAAGGTAAACAAGTTAAAAGGAATTACCATTTCCACTATTGATTGTTTAGTTTAAGTTCATTCAATTACTATATAGCTATTTAAGTCCTGGAAAACTCCGTAGACAAGATACTTTTGAAAATTGGCATAATATCTGACACACATGATTGTATAGGGAATATCGAAAAGTCTATCAAAATATTCAAGCATAATGAAATAAGTTTTGTACTTCATGCTGGTGATTATATTAATCCAGAAGCTGTTAAAAGTTTTCAAAGTGTAAAACTAATAGGGGTTTTAGGAAATAACGATGTAGACATACATGGTTTAGCTGATGCCTTCAATGAAATAGGCGGCGATCTTAAAGGCGAGCTTTATGAATTCAATGAAGACAGCATAAAGTTTGCACTTTATCATGGAACTAGCTCCAAACAGAAAGAATCATTGATTCAATCTACTAAATATGATGTTGTTATTTGTGGCCATACTCATCGATTACAAAAATTAAACATAGGTAAAACAATGGTTATTAACCCAGGAACAGCAAAAGGATGGCTATTTGGCTATAAGGCTACATTAGCGATATTTGAAACTCAAACTAAACAACTGGAATTGATTAATATATAATTTAAATAATAGTTGCCTATTCTTAGACAATACATCAAAGTTTGTCTTGGAAGCAGTTAATTTAAGACTACAGAATACGTTACTTGAGGGTATGACATAAAACAATATATTATCACTATATGGTTCCAAAGGTATCCATAGAGGAAAATATAATTCATAATAAACTGCTGTAGAAAATCTTATCGCTAATGGATCACATTCGATATAAAATCTCAATTATTCAAGAAAGCGTTATCTGACCATTATTAATGAGCCATCACAGTGTTAAGTTAAATAATCATAAGTAAAAAGTACACCGCAATAATAAAATCATAGCATATATGGTAGCGATGAAAATATTGTTAATTTAACAATAATCATTATTTAATTAATAATATAGATAGTAATATTCCATTATCGTACCAAATTTAAAAAGAAACTAATGAGTAATTCTTATTTATTACTCTTGGCAATTCTTTGCATGCCAATAATCACAGTGTCGATGTATAGTGGTAGAACCCAAAGAGAAAAAGATAGGCTGGCAGAAGCAATTACAGAGGATGTAACAAAAATACTAAAAGTCGAGAAAAAAGATGTCATAATAGTGTTTCAAGAAGAACCGCATGGTAATTGGTATTCATCAGGTATCCGTATTTGATATCCGTTGTTCATTATATTTAGTGTTCTACAATAATTTATTTAATCTCTGTTCAGACGAACTAAGCAATAAAGAAGATTTTAAATCGCACATAATAAATTAATATCCACAGAAAAGTAGATTGAAGGAAGGGGAATGATATAGTTTTGGTGACATTATAACAATTTTTTGATCAATATAATAAAAGAAATAAAAAGCTGTATTTCTTCATTCATTCTTTTAATTGCTTTTCTATCATCTATATTTTACCATTCAAATTATTCTATTGTCGTGCCACATACTCTCTTACATCTTTTGAGTCCTAATGAGTCTCCTCCTGCAATCAATACTGACTATTACCGCGCTAATATATTTTGCATATGCTATCTGTACAAATGCTTAGCTGTTAAACGAACGAATTTATTATTTATAATTTCAACTGTTTCCTCTGAAGGTCATCAAAATAATATATGATTGTGATGCTACTCTAATAGCTTCACACATTCATTTCTATTTATGTAATATTATCGACCTACATCCATTCAAAAAAAAGATAGGATGAAATATGACGGGAAGATAACAAGTCAAAAATTACTATCTTCTTGAATTAAAAGATTTTTAGATACTTTCACTACTTTATCAGATCAGTGGAAGAGCCTATACAATAACCATATTGGAAACTCGATAATATTTTGCCAGAATAAAAAAGGAGACCAAAAGTGCTAACCCATGAATAAGAAAGAAAAGAAAAGAAATGGAAAGTGACAGAAACGTATTAAATCCAATTACTATATTTTGTATGCCATTATAATATGGTTGAATCATTTAGCCGAGCACTTGCAAAACAGATAATTCTCTTTGATGGGGCCATGGGAACAGAAATTCAGAGGCTGAATCCCAATTCTAATGATTTCCCAGATAAAAAAGATGGTTTTAATGATGGTTTAACCCTTAGCAGACCAGAATGGATCAAACAAATCCATAGAGAATACTTGAAAGCTGGTGCAGACTGTATAGAGACAAACACTTTTGGAAGTAATA
>DATFPS010000108.1:0-3733 GCA_035264705.1 Nitrososphaeraceae archaeon
TGGAAAAGGTGCAACCTTTGCGTTCAGCCTACCTATCAATTAGTTAACCAATAACAAGAAATTCTCCAACATTTGTAAAATGATATAATATAGATTTTAGACATCTGTCTCTCCGTCCTCCGTCTTTCTATTCTGAGAATGTATTTCTATAAATAAAATGAATCATGGGTGGAAAAATAGAGTCAAATCTGTCATGAATTCCAACGAACCAGATATAAAAATTTGTAGATATTGACTTTTCATCGGTTTAAGGTGTTAAATGATACCAATTTTGATATCTTGTTGAATTACCTACTAGGTTAACTTTAACGAATTCAAATTTACATTTATGGTTTGCAGCTATATACTATATGACCCCCTTCCCAACATAATACCTACATTAGCTAGGTGGAGTTGATGTCGTCGATAGAAATGTATTTAATATCTTACTGATCTCATCCGGATATTGATCCGGGACTGCATGACTAGCATCTTTGATCTGTACAAGCCATGCTCCTGGAATCTTTTCTGCAATACTTTCTTCTTCTTTAGAAGATTTGGGTTTCAGGCGTTGGTATTGCAGTTTGAATAATTCAATTACTGCAGGTATATCTTCTTCATCTCTGATCCAATAGCTAACCCATCCTGATTGTGGAAGAACATGATGAGTTGTAACACGTCCAGAGTTAACAAGCTCATTTCTCATGCTCATTGAAAATGGTAAGTCAGCTAAACGATCACCATGTATATGTCCCAATTCTCTTTTGCTTAAACGAAATTCGATACCTCCAAATCTATGTGCTTCAGCAGTAACATAGGGCCAACTTAATATTTCTTTCTTAATGGTTTCTATAATTGTACTCATAGATATTTTTTATTAATCTATATTTATAAACTTGTACGTTTATAAATTATATAAACTCCTAGCCTAACAATTGTATTGTGTAGAAGATCAAATCTTTCAGTAGGAAGTTTATAACCATTCTATTTGTAAACCTAATGGTTTATGAATGAGTAATACGATAGGTATGTGTGTACTAGATGCCTAGTCCAACTAAATTAGAAAATATTGCTGATGGATTTAGTGAATCAAAAAAGAAGCTGCTTTATTATCTTAAAGTGATGCAGCAAGCAGGACTTGAGGAATTGGCGAATGTTATGAAGGTGTCAAGAATGGCAGTTCACAAGCATCTTCGTCTTCTACAACAGAGAGGTCTAGTAGAAGCTGTTGAAACAAGGGGACATGTTGGCAGGCCAAGAATGATGTATCAACTAACAAGTCAAAGCAAGACTGTTTTCCCAAAATCATATAGTGCAATTGCAACACATGCTCTTGATTTTATTGAAAGAAATATGGGTAAAGAAGCGGTTAAAAAGGTTCTCCATGAACGTCAGAGCGAACTTTTCGATCAATATTATAAACGTCTTAAGTATTTGGATTTTGATAAACAAGTCAAGGAATTAGCTAGGATTAGAGATGAGGAAGGATATATCGCTGAATCAAAGAAGGAGTCAAAGAGTGGTGGTGGAAAATATGTCCTTTTAGAGTATAACTGTCCGATAATACATATAGCTGAAAAACATTGGGAAGCATGTTCTACCGAAACTGAATTATTTGAAAAACTTCTTGGAGCTGATATAGAAACAACACATAGAGCTGCCAAAGGAGACTTGATTTGTAAGTTTATAATCAAGCAAAGAAAAGAAGGCTTCCTCTGATATCACAGTAACATTGAGGGTAAGAAGATATTCTTCTCAAATAGACCAAAGCATTTTGTCTTATTGTTTTTGTATAATTTGTAAACCTCTTTATTTATAAATAAGGTTTTTCATATGCAATTATGATCAATATTAATAAATCCCAAATTCAATCTTTATCACAAAATAATAATCAAGCAAGTATACATCAAGAGGGTACAGTATATGTATTAGGTGTTGCTGGTAGTATGCGACAACAGTCCTACAGTACCCGTGCCTTAAAAATGGTATTAGAAGAAGCAAAAAAATACAATGCAGAATCATATATGCTTGAGTTACGAAAAATAAACCTCCCGCTCTACGATCCAAGCGAAATCACTCCAGAAGAGTTTTCTTCAAATAATAATAATAATAGTAATGTTTTAGAAAGAATTACAACATCTTTGAGGTGGGCTGATGTATTTGTATTAGCATCACCAGATTACCATGGCTCTATGTCTGGTGGAATGAAAAACTTTCTTGACTACTTCTGGGAAGTCTTTGCTGGAAAAACATTTGGATACGTTGTAGCATCACATGAAAAAGGGCTGACCGTCGCAGATCAGATGCGTACAGCTGTTCGTCAATGCTATGGATGGAGTATGCCTTATAATATATCAATAAATGGAGAAAGAGACTTTGATTCAAAAGGAAATTTAATTAATTCTGTATTAGCAAAAAGAATTAAGATGCTTGCACGCGACTTAGTGACGTATGGAACATTAATTAGACGACAGTTTTTACAGGATGTAGCAAATCCGGAAATATCAGATACCTTTGCAACACACTACAGAGAATATTATAACTAAGTTTCCCAGTAAATGTCCCATGCTTAAGAAAAGTATTATTATTCTCATCTTTAGATATTGTCGCTATTAGTAGATATTTGAGCTAGATGTTGTAAGAAAACCTACCGTCACTTGTAGTGGGCATCAGAGCTACTCAAAACTAATTTACTTTAGTTTCCCTCCATGACACTTTTTAAATTTTTCAAATCTTGCTCAACCAATCTTAGGGACGATAAGACTAGAGAGAACATACAAGAATTAAAAAATCCTCTATAATAAATCGAAAATTCTTACAACAACAATAGAAGAAAAAGACTTCGGCAGCCTATAAACTGACAGACATTCGTATACTGCTATTAGAGATATAGATCCAAAGGATCGAGATTAGAGCCAACTATTGAATGGACTCTTTGCCTATGATTTGAAACCATCAGTCAATTTTTTATGATAGAGACTCTTGCAGTCTTTGATGTTATTTTCTGATGTACTGCCTTTGACAACAATTTGTCTAACATTTTTCATCTTCTTTTTATCATATATTGACTGAAGAAACTTATAACAAGTAGGACATACTTCTTCTACCAAGTCAATACCATTAAGCATTTACATGATTTGAATTTTAGCATAATGACTACTGTGTTATTAATACGGTGCATAGTATAATTTTTTGCAGCATAGAAGGTTTGTTAAGATCTAGGAAAATTACCAAACTCTGTATAAAACAAGATAAAATATAAATTGCTGTTTTGATTCTCATGAAAATGTACAGTAAACAAGAGTCTATCTATGAAGTGCTTTAACTGCTATCATGAATTTCTACCAACACTATCAAAACCCTTATGTCAAGAATGTGGCTTTTGTTATTATTGCAGAGATTTTTTTTCATGTTTTCATTATGAGATAGATAATAAAGATACCAACCACAAAGAGAAAGAGAAACATGAACATCAGTCACCGATACTATTATCATCCTGTAAGAAAAAGAAGATCCAAAAATGGGATTCGTATAATGATATTGCCTCCATGCTTACACACTGTAATCCTAATGAGGACAACACCGTAGCAGCGATGATAGTAATAGATGAATCAGTAAGACGCAAGTTAGGAAAAGTCCATATTTTAGAACTAATCAAAAAAATGACAAGTCCAGAGATGAATTGCTATGTTGATATTATTCCTACAGGCACTTCTGATAATGATGTAGTGAAAGTATTTAATTCCTACGTAAA
>DATFPS010000109.1:0-3461 GCA_035264705.1 Nitrososphaeraceae archaeon
CAACTATATTCAAACCGGATAAAAAGCAAGAACAAATTATCAATACTTGTCCCATTTGTTTCAATGAGAATAATATCTCACTAATTCCAATTACAAAAGACGAAGTCTACGAATTATCTATTAGATAGAAAAGAGGACTGAAGATGAAATTTTCAAAATAACAAGGTCAGATTAATATCTGCACATAAAAGGGATAATTTCTTTTTTGGAGTGTGTAATTATATGGACATTAAATGAAAAATATCTAGTTACAAAAAATACATTTGATGATTATTATTTTTTTTAGGTTGCTTTATTTTATACAGATTAATTTAACATTAACATGAGAACAATCAGGATAATATTATGGAAGATTCACTCATTTTTGATGATTGCATTTCTAACATATGTAAACTAGCATCTGATACCAGTATCTTTAATTATACATTCTTAGTAGTTTTACTTTTTCCACTATCTCTCAAATGAATAAGATAAAATTTCACGGATATCAAAAGTTAAGATTTGATAAACTAGAATAAACTTTATCTTCATTCTTGAACATAATGGCAGATTATATTTATGATAAAAGTTGATGGCTCTTATGGTGAAGGAGGCGGACAAATTTTACGCAGTGTTGTTTCACTTTCAGCAATAACAGGAAAAGCTATTAAAGTTACAAATATTCGCGCAAAAAGACAGAATCCAGGCCTCCGTCCACAACATGTAGGTGCAGTAAGGATAGTCGCAGACTTATTTCATGCAAATGTTGAAAACCTAAAAGTGGGAGCAGACTGGATAAGATTTGATCCTCCAATAGATGATAAATTTGAAGATAGTGGCATGGTAAAAATCAATGTTGGTACTGCAGCCAGCATTCCAATGATATTGCAAACTGTAATTCCTGCGGTCTCTCTTTCAGACAAAAGTCTTAGTATTGAGATTACTGGTGGTACAGATGTAAAAAAGAGTCCTACAACAGATTACTTACGATATATTGTAAGGGAGGCATATCATAGTATTGGAATAAAATTTAGTATAGAAGTTTTGAAAAGAGGTTATTATCCAAAAGGTGGAGGCGTGGTCAAAGCAGAGATTTGGCCATGCAAAATGCCAAAGACACTTGAGATTTTATATAGTAGAAGTTTGAAACCTAAAATTACAAATGTCTGCTGTCAACTTCCAAAACATGTTGCAGAACGCCAGATTTCATCTGCTCTTTTAAAATTAGAAAAAAATGGAGTGCAGTGCAGTAACTATTCTTCCTCCTTTGAAACTTCTCTATCTCCCGGTACTTCTATTTTAGTATACTCAGAATCGGATTTTGGTCCTTATGTTGGTGGCGATTGCATAGGTGAACGTGGTAAACTTGCAGAAAATGTGGGAGCAAAAGCTGCAGAGAGATTTTTGGAGAGTTATCTAGCCAATGTTCCAGTTGATTTCAATCTTGCCGATATGCTAGTACTTCCATTAAGTTTAGCAAAAGGAAAATCAAGGTATAGAGTAGGAAAAGTAACGGATCATCTTAAAACAAATTTACAGATTGTAAGCCAATTAACTGGTTGTCACTATCAAATTGAGCCTGAAGAAAATAGTTACATAGTAAATATTGAAGGCCTTTAGTATAGTTAGGTTTTTGCATTAATTACATTTACATAAAGAATGCTACAAATATTTAACAGGACAAATCATTCTCAATGATATTATACAGATAGGCAAAAAATACGGATATGGTAATTGTAGGAGAGTTTCAGCTGACATGTGTCTTCACATTATCATTGTCATTGAACTAACCCAGCTGCTTTTGTAACATCAGCAACATTTGCATACTGCTTATCTTGTATCTTTTCTAATATCGGTACCATTTTCTGACAATCTGGATTATCTTCTGATTGTTGTAGATATTGAATTATCTTATTCTTTTCTGCAGGAAATTCCAGACCTTTTAGAGCTTGTCCTAAAGCTGCAGCTCTTGGAAAGTCTGTTACATCTTTATCCCTTCTTTCACCAGATACTTGATTTTGCTCTTGTGCCATTCTCTGTGTCTGATCTTCATTTTGTCTTGAAGGAATTTGCTCATCTTTTATCTTCTTATTGCTGTTGGTAGACATAACTATAAAGGGTCAGCAGCTCTTTTACATATTACAACTTCAAAAACTTCAGTACAAGAAAAAGAGTAGCAAGAGAAGACGTAAAGCTTGAGGAAATAATAACAATAAGACAAGAAATTCTTATTTTTTGTTATGGAGAATATATGTTTGTAAGGGTGCTAGCTATAAATTTGGTTACTTTTCATATATTCTATTTCCTTGAAAATTATGACTTGATTATTGTTTATTAATACAGATATAAAATGACGTTTTCTCTCAAGGTAATTGTCTTTCTTCTTCTTTTCTTCTTTATCTATGTCTGATTTCTTCCTCTCCATACTATGGTTTAGGTTTATCTAAAACAAATAGTGGGATAAGATAATATAGGTAAGCAATAGCAAGAAAAATTCAACCCAGTTTTTTTAAAATTCTATTCTCTATTACCATTGAAAATTTAGGAGATATCTATTAGGCTCTCCTAATTAGAGACTTTTTACAATATTTAACAAATTAGCAAGTATGAAAGTTATAAATAAAATTTTAAAGCATATAAATCATGTCAGCCCAAATTTCGGGTTCTTATAAGTGTGAAGTATGTGATATGTATTTTGTTACGCAAGAAGAACTTCGTGAGCACAGTCAGCGGGCACATGGAAAGTAAAACCTTATTCATAAATTCCAAGGTTAAAGGATTTAAATTGATTCTCATTTACATCTGATTTCTTCATATTTCTCAATATTCTAAATCCTTCGGCACATTGAGCTGGCATATCTATTCCAAGTCTCTTTAGATTACTTGCTAGGTTCCTTAGATCTTCTGCATCAGGATAACCTAACCTATGCTTCATTCAACTATTATGTTGGATACTGTACCGTCACCTATACCACAATATTTAGCAATATCCTTTCTAGATATTCCTTGAAGGTATAATCGTATTACTGCGTCTTTCATTTCATTTGAAATTTTAATATTCAATTTCTCTCATAAATTATCTTAGTCCCATTGCTTTTAAATGCTTCAAATTATATTGAAGTCTTCATCATCTAGTTCATTCAGCATGTTCAAGTCGTTCATCTAGGCAGCCGTCAAATTGGTCGTCAAGTTGGTCAAAGCAGAAAACAGGCTGATAATTGTGGTGGTATAGTAATACCCAATTTGAGTATTAAATTTCGTTTAATAAGCGTTCTAGAATATTAATCATCACTATCAATGTCATTATGATAAGAAAAATTAGGTACTGTACAAATTTCATCGCCTATTTGCTAAAGTATACTTGGGAAGAATGTAGAGCAAATTAAATGAATTACTGTGAATTGTTATAATGTAAATTTCAGTAAATGCATTAAATTCATTCAATGCAATCTCCAGTCCCAAAACATACCAGATTTGAATTC